>JAQBNI010000102.1 GCA_028288625.1 Bacteroidota bacterium
AACAGCAACTTTGATACGTGGTTCTCCACTGTTATTGAACGTCCGTTATCATGGTTTAATGTAAGGTACCTGGGATTAAATGCTGCACAACCGGATAGCAATCACATGGTGCATAAAGTATTTTTTAATGCGCCCGATGATTTTGCGGCGGAAATAAGTAATATATATTGGGGTACTCCGGGACCTGTATTCGGGGGTGAATTAAGCACCAAGTCTGGAGTGACTGATGACCAGGCGGGTGGCTTTCCGATAAGAGGAAGGCACGTTACTTTTAACGGCTATTATAAATTTTTTCCGTTTGGAGGAGATACGCTGCAGATCAGCCTGGATTTAAAGAAAGCCGGTTCTGTTGTAGCCACCGCTTATACTTTGGTTTATGATCCCGTAACAGATTTTACGCCTTTCAGTATCCCGATAAGCTACACCGATTCTGTAAATATACCGGACTCTGCAAGCATCGGTTTCCGTTTACACAATGTGAGTGGTCTTAATTCCGCAAGCAAATTTGTAGTTGATAAATTGAGTTTTGACGGATTTGTTTCAGGAATAAAAAATATCAAAAATGATTTACTGGAATTAGATGGAATGAAAGTATATCCAAATCCGGCAAGAGATCATCTAATGATAGAGAATTTATTTGCAGATAATAAAGCGTGTACACTTTCGTTGTTTTCTGTGAAAGGGGAAATGATCCGGGAAATAAAATTAGCCGCGGGTGAACGCCTTGCTCAAATACAAGTCGGAGATTTGTCACCGGGATTTTATGTATTAGTGATGAAGAAAGGAGACCGCTCATTCAGCCATAAGATCATCATTCAGGATTAACGGCATAATGATTTAGGAGATTAAATTATTACTTTTATAGTAAGAAAAATTTGATCACCAAAAATTGTAACGATGCCTGATTTCTATTCTTTTCGTAATGAAAAATTCCTGAGCTCAACAAATATATTTCCTATACCTTTTAAAGGAGTTGGAAAATTTCTCCTCATCCTCTTATTTTTTTCAAGTGAGATAGCTTGCGCACAGCAGTGGTACTCATCGTTTATACCACGCGGAAGGCATGTCAATTCAATTAAAATTTTAGATACCTCCCATATTGTTGCGGGCGGTGGATGGGAGTTTAATGATTCCTTGCAGGAGCTCTTTTTATCATCTGATAAAGGATTAACATGGGAAGGCTCGAGTACCAATTCCATAAAGCCCTGGATCAAATCGATGGATTTTTCTGACAGCATCCACGGATTGTCATGCGGCTATACCGGCACTATTTTAAGAACCGATAACGGCGCAAGATTATGGTCGCCGGTTTCCACTCCCATCACAAGGCAATTTAATAAAGTAAAATTCGTAAATCCGCAACTCGTATTTATTGCCGGCGGAAGCGTGCCGCGCGAAGATACTTTGCAAACGATTTTAAAAAGCACAGACAGTGGCAGAACATGGAGCGTTATGCTCGACAGAAAAGGTTACTGGCTGCGAAGTATTGATTTTATTGATGCTAACAACGGTACTGCCGTAGGTGACAGCGGTGTAATTTTACGAACAACAAACGGCGGTGCAAACTGGAACACTATCACTTCTCCGTTAAGGAAAAACTTAAACTCTATAAAATTTATTTCATCAACAGTTGGATATATTGCCGGAGGCATCGGGGCGCCGGATTCGATCAGTACAATATTACGCACTGTTGACGGCGGTGCAACCTGGACAGTTTTACGAAATGATTCGCTCGGCATTCTCAACGACATTACTTTTTTAAATTCCTCAACAGGTTACATTGTCGGAGATCATGCAACTGTACTCAAAACAACAAACGCCGGATCAAACTGGTCGCGTGTCATCATTCCAAATACACAGCCTTACGATAATTTTAATTCAGTTGATTTTTACAGTAATAACCTGGGAACTATCGGCGGGAAATATGGCTCTGTGTATACTTACACAACATCGGTTTTGCCTTCTGCGTTTACATTTGGCTCGCAGGCTATAGACACATTGAATGCTACACTAAGTGCGGGTATCAATACACATGGAGAAACAGCATCATACAGTTTTTATTATTCAACAGACTCCACTTTCTCATCATATGCAAACACCTACCCGGTGTCTGTTAAAAGCGATGCTATTGCATTGGTGAATGCTCCTGTTTATCCGCTCATGCCACATCAAACCTATTATTTTTATATCCAGGCGCAAACCTTAGCAGGTATTGCAAAGGGCAATACATTAAGCTTCTTCACAGGTACGCCTGCTTATACCACACGCACATTGCCTGCAACAGGCGTAGGATCAACAAGTGCTTCATTGAACGGACTCGTGGATAAATTTCCTACTTCTTTAAATATTTCTTTCGAATATGGTACAACCCCTTCTTTCGGAAATACAATAGCGGGTGTACCTTCAAATGTGAATGATACACTTTCTCATGGCGTTTCAGCAACTGTTTCCGGCTTGCAGCCGAATACTATTTATTATTTCAGATTAAAGGGAATGCATAATACTCAGGCATACTACGGCGATGTGCTGACCTTCTTCACGGGTTCTCCTTTTTCAACTTTTCAAACACTTGCAGCATCCAATATATTTGACTCTGCAGCAACACTGAATGCAACGTTAGATAAATTCAGGCTGCCTGTAACTTTGAGTTTTCAATATAGTACCAATCCTTATTTCTTATCATCAGAAATAACGGCTTCCCCTCCGTCTATCAATGACACGCTTCAGCATAATGTATTTGTCAATTTAAATAATCTTACAGCGGGAACATTATATTATTTCAGGATAAAAGGTCAAACTCCATTCAGCGAATATTACGGAGATATATTGACCTTCAGTGCAGGTATCGGTTTTTCTTATTTTAATACACTGGATGCTTCTAATATTGGCAATACATCCGCGCAGTTAAATGCAAATGCCGTACATTTTGCGACCCCTGTTACTTTAAGTTTTGAATATGGTCCTACATCATCATTGGGAAGTACGATAGCTGCCAGCCCTTCATTCATTTCAGATACTGCGTACCATAATATTTCAGCAACCTTATTCGGGTTGGTTGCGGATAGTATTTATTTCTACCGGATAAAGGCAACCACAGGAGTAACCACTATTTACGGAGATACAAAACAATTTTTTGCAGGAGAACCGGAAATACCTAACTGGGATTTTCAATTCTGGCGAACAGATACAGTAAATATTCCGCAAGACTGGAATGTGATCCAGGAGAGCTTTGCAAGGGTGCCCGGTCATAACAGTAATTATGCTCTGAATCTTTCGGGTCAAACGATTGTACTGAACGGTTTTATCGCCGATCAAAAAGGATTTTACGGTGGCGTCCCAATTAATCCCATAGTAAGACCCGATTCGATTGTTTTCTTTGCAAATTATAATATAGCTCCCGGTGATACGGCTTTTTCCGTTATTATGTTGAAAAAACAAACGCATTTTATTGCAAATACTTTCCTGCCGCTCAGCGGCAATTCCGGGGGAATTTTTAAAAGGCTTGCATATAAAATTAATTATGATTCGATAGCTACACCGGATAGTATGATCTGCGGTTTTGTAACTACTAATGTAAACACGGGACCAAGTGCCGTAAATAGCAATACCTTAACTGTAGATGATATTTCGCTTGAGCCGGGGAATGTTACTTTTGTAAACAGCAACTTCGAAGATTGGTTTTCATCAATTGTAGAGCGCCCATTATCCTGGTTTAATATCAGGTATATCGCACTGGATCCTGCACACACAGATAGTAACCACATGGTTCATAAAGTATTTTTTGATGCTCCAAATGATTATGCGGCGGAAGCTCAAAATATTTTATGGAAAGAACAGGACATTGTAATAGGCGGTGAATTAACAGCAAAGTTAGGGGTAACAGATGATAACGGAGGATTTCCTGTCAGGGGAAGGCATTATACATTAAACGGATACTATAAATTTTTTCCGCAACCGGGAGATACGCTATCGTTCGGTGTAAGTATGTCAAAAAATCGCATGCAAATCGGGCAAGGTTCTTTTTACACCGGCACTGCGGCACCTGATTTTACTCCATTCAGTATTCCAATCACTTACCCTAATACGAATGAGATCCCCGATACAGCAGCACTTGGATTTAAGATAGTAAGTGTGAATTTAAAACAGGGATCGAAATTTGTACTCGACAAATTAAGCTTTGACGGTTTTGTAACAAAAGTAAAGAAACCGGATGTTATGGAATTGGATGGAATGAAAGTATATCCGAATCCCACCCGCGATCATCTTATCATAGAAAACTTATTAAGTTCTGATAAGGAAGGTTCTTTAACGCTGATGAATGTAAGCGGACAAATGATCAAGCAGGTAAAATTAATTCCGGGAGAACGAACTGCGCAAATGGAAGTAAGCGATCTTTCTCCCGGCTTTTATTTATTGATGATGAAGAAAGGTGATCAAACTTTCAGCAAAAAAATAGTGATCCAATAATTACTTCACCATCGCATCGTAGATCACCTGCTGAATTTTCGGGCGGATATTTTGTTTTGCCAGCACATTGTTTTCCGCACTCGGATAAACGCGATTAGATAAAAAGATAAAAACAATATTGTATTTCGGATCTGCCCATGCGATAGTGCCTGTAAAACCTGTATGTCCGAACGATTCCGGTGAAGCGCTTTCACATGCCGGACCCTCCTGTCCGGGTGGTGTCGGCTTATCAAAACCAATTGCCCGCCTGTTTCCCGGATATTGTTTCGTCGTAAAAGTTTTGATCGTTTGTTCGCTGTAATAACGGTAGCCGCCATATACCCCGCCGTTCAGCAGCATCTGGAAATATTTCGCAAGATCATTTGAATTCGTAAAAATTCCTGCATGACCGGCAACGCCACCAAGCAATGCCGCACCCTGATCGTGCACCGTTCCGAGCAGTACTGATTTACGAAATGTTTTTTCATCTTCCGTTGGCATAATTTTATTCAAATCATAACCATTCCACTTTGGATTGTATTGCGTGTAGCTCATGCCCAGCGGTGAATACAAATATCTTCGTGTAATATTTTGAAGAGAATCTTTGTAAATTTTTTCAATGATCTCTTTCAATAAATAATAACCGAGATCGCTGTATTTATATTCCTTTGCACCTAACGGGCAGTTGTAGATCATGTTGTAAATAGAATCGCGGAAAGATCTTTTCAGGTATAAGCTATCCAGAATTTTTATAGAAAAAATACTGTCGGGAATTTTTGCATACCATAAGCTGTCGGGAGTTCCTGTAGAATCAAGCGTGTTCTTGTAAAAAGGTATCCATGCGGGTAATCCTGCCTGGTGGCAAAGCATTTCTTTGATCACAATATCTTTTTTATTTGAATTTGGAGGATACGAAAAATAATCTCCTAAAGTTTTGTTGACATTTAATTTTCCCTGTTCCTGCATCTTCATAATAATCGGTAACGTAGCGGTTACCTTTGTGAGCGATGCGATGTCAAACAGATCCGTTGTTTTTGTTGGCAACGTATTGTCATAAGTATGATAGCCAAAACCTTTTTCATAGATCACCTCTCCGTCTTTCGCAACAAGTATCTGGCAGCCCGGTGTAATGTGATCGTCAATTGCTTTTTGCGCAATGAGATCGATCTTGCTCAATATTTTTGAATTCATATTCACTTCAAGGGGACTGCCATATTTTAGACGCATACCGGCGTTGGTACAGGAACCATCGCCATATTGAAATTTACCGACCGTAACCGGCAGTGTACCTTCCGCACCCCGCGCGCCAAAAATGACCTGTGCAGCGATAGATTGCGCATCCTCTTCTTCGTTATAACTTACCATCACCGTATTAAAATCCTGAAAATATTTTAAACTGTATGGCGAGCCGAATATATTCAGGATAACTTTATTCTGTTTATTCAATTGTTTTAAAAAAGTCAGTGTGTTTTCCGTCAAACCAAAATTCTTTGCAGCAAACCTGCTCATATTCTGAATATCGACGATCACCAAATGATCGTCTTTTAAATTTGCCAGAACAGTATTAAATGTTGTGATGCTTTCATCTTTCGGAATAAAAAAGTGTTGCGTCTGAACATACTTATCCAGCATATTTGAAAAAACAGTGGGCTTGCTGCTGCCGATCTCTACGTGCGCAATTCGCTTTTGCAAATTCACAACAGGAATTAAAAGAGCAGAATCACGAACAACAGTGATCGCGTTTTCCATCAATTTAAATTTTAAAAATTTCGCCTGCTCATTATTGATGTCTGCATCGATACTGTCAAGCTTTATGGGATGATATTGATTTAATCCCAGCCAGTATTTAGCCAGCAATATTTTTCTCACCCTTGCTTCGATCATTTCTTCGGAGATATCTGAATCCTGTACGGCACAGCGCACGCCTGAGATTGCACTGTCTACATTATCCGGAAAAAGCAAAACATCACAGCCCGCTTTTATTGCCATCACTTCTGCAATACCGGAAGGATAAAATTTTGTGACGCCCTTCATGTTCATCGCATCGGTAAATATCAGTCCTCTAAAACCTATAGAATCGATCAGCTTTTGCTGAACGATCTTTGGTGACAACGTTGCGGGAAAATTCGGTGCACCATCCAACGCGAGCACATTCAGATGCGCCACCATCATGCCGCCTGTTCCATAACGTATCAATTGCCGGAACGGGTAAAGCTCTACTGCTTCCAAACGCTCTTTGGGACGTGTAACGACAGGAAGATCCATATGCGAATCCACTTCAGTATCGCCATGACCCGGAAAATGTTTTCCGACAGCAAGAATTTTATTTTCCTGTAAGCCTTGCATATAAGCGATGCCTTTTCGCGCAACAGCAAATTTATTATCTCCGAAAGAACGATCATTGATGACAGGATTATTTGGATTACTGTTGACATCAATATCCGGCGCAAAATTTATATGAACACCAAGGCGGTGCATCTGTCGCGCAATTTCTTTTCCCATGTCGTGTATCAGCGAAGCATCATCCAAAGCACCAAGCGTTAATTGCCGGGGATAAGAAATAGTATTATCGAGCCGCATGCCCAATCCCCACTCTGCATCCATACCGATCCACAAAGGAAGCTTGCTTTCCGACTGGTATCGGTTGGTCAACTCTGCTTGTTTTTGAACCGTTCCCTGGAAAAAAATTAAACCGCCAACCTTATAATCCGAAATATATTTATCTATGGTGAGATAGCTGGCTTCATCTTTGTTTGAATATGCAGCAACCATAAATAATTGCCCGATCTTTTCATCCAGCGTCATATTTTTCATCACGGAATCTACCCAGTTAATATTTGGATTCTTCAAATATGGAGGCAACTCCGCTTTACATATACTATGAAGTATGCAGCATGCAGCAAGAAACAGTATTCTATTTTTATATTTTGTCATTCCCTTTGTTACAGCAAAAAATCCTCCATAATCGCCCAAACATACTAAAATTCCATACTGATTTATGCATGAAACTTTACACGTAAGTTAAAATCCGTTTTTCCATGTTTATTATAGAGGAAATAACAGTATTTAGTAAGTGGTAACGACAGCAATTTTGTAATATTGTATTGAATCTATGTCCGATATTATCCGTTTATTACCCGATGCCATTGCCAACCAGATCGCGGCGGGTGAAGTTATACAGCGCCCCTCTTCTGTTGTAAAAGAATTATTGGAAAATAGTGTTGATTCGGGTGCAAAAAATATCCAGTTAATTATCAAGGATGCAGGTCGCGCGCTTATACAAGTTGTTGACGACGGATGCGGCATGAGCGAAACGGATGCGCGTATGTGTTTTGAGCGGCATGCCACTTCCAAGATCAAAAATATCGAAGACCTTTTCTCTTTATATACTTTCGGGTTCCGTGGTGAAGCAATGGCTTCTATTGCTGCTGTTGCGCAGGTGGAAATGAAAACAAAACCACATGATAAAGAGATCGGCACCATATTGATTGTTGAAGGCTCCAAAGTAATTTTGCAGGAACCATGTTCGCATAATCCGGGGACTTCCACATCTGTAAAAAATTTATTTTATAATGTTCCTGCCCGGAGAAATTTTCTGAAATCAAACCAGATCGAAACGAAGCATATTTTTGATGAGTTCATGCATGTGGCTTTATCCAATCCTTCAGTCTTCTTTTCTTTGCATCATAATGGACTCGAAATATATCATTTGAAGGCAGGAAATATCCGCCAGCGCATCGTCAACATCTTCGGAAAAAATTATAATGAAAAACTGGTGCCGATAGAAGAGATCACAGATTATGTAAGCGTCCGTGGCTTTATCGGCAAACCTGAATTGAGCAAGAAAACACGCGGCGAACAATTTTTCTTTGTCAATAATCGCTTCATCAAAAATAATTTCCTGAATCATGCGGTTTCAAAAGCTTATGAAGGATTGATCACAGACAGGAATTTTCCATTCTATTGTTTGTTCATTGATATTCGCCCGAGCGCGATCGATATCAATGTTCATCCGACAAAACAGGAAATAAAATTCGAAGATGAAAAATCGATCTACTTATTATTGAATGCTGCTGCGAAACATGGTTTGTCGCAATACAGCGTAATGCCTACCATTGATTTTGAACATGAATCCACTTTTAACCAACTCGTAGATGAACGCGTATATACGGAGCAGCCTTTCAAGCTTGTGCAATCAAAAATAAATTCTGAAGTGAATATCAAGGGATCTTATTATTCGCCTTTGGATAAAGATATTCCATTGAACCAGAAAGATCATTTTGAGAACTGGAAAAAATTATATGATCTCGATGAGGAGACGGAAGAAAGAACGGTAACGATCCGCAGCAATATGGACCAGCTGCACGCGCTGGAAAATGAAAATGAAATTTCAAATAATCCTTTTAAAGATGAGCGGTTTGAGCCTATTCAATTGCACGAGCGCTATATTCTTACACAAATAAAAAGCGGTTTTATTTTAGTAGATCAGCATAAAGCGCATCAGCGTATTTTATTTGAAAAGTACCTGAGAAATTTATCCAATCAACCTGCAGCTTCACAACAAACGTTATTTCCGAAAACTCTGGAACTGAACAACAGCGATACTGCGTTATTACAGGAATTGATCCCCGAATTACGGGTGCTTGGTTTTGATATCCAGTTTTTTGGGAATACTACTTTTGTGATCCATGGCATGCCGGCTGATCTGAAAGAAGAAAATGAAATTCAGTTAATAGAAAAATTGCTGGAAGATTTTAAGACCACAAATAAAACTGATGGTTTTGACAAACGTAAAAATGTAGCAAGGACGCTCGCTTATCAAACGGCAATAAAATCAGGACAAACTTTGGATAAGGTTTCGATGCAGCAAATTATAGATGAATTATTTGCGTGCGAGCAACCGACGATAAACCCTGCGGGACTTGCCACTTTCATTCAATATTCATTTGATGAGATTGAAAGAAAATTTAATAGTTGAAAGAAACCCTAACCTCCGAAGGAGTCCTTCGGATCTAAAGTAAATAAAATAAAAAGATGAATGAGTTTAAAAGAATAGGAGGATTACTGAATGAAACACCGGTGGTGAAAAATTTACTGCTGCTGAATGTCCTTGTATTTATTGCATGCCTGATCTATCCTTCTCTTACGGATCTGTTAGCGATGCATTATCCGAGCAACCCGGAATTTAAGCCATGGCAACTGATCACACACATGTTTACGCACGGAGGGTTCATGCACATATTGTTCAACATGTATGCGCTGTATAATTTCGGCGCCATCCTCGAAAACGGCAGAGTACTGGGCAGCAAGCGTTTTGCGTTTCTCTATTTGTTTTCCGGATTCGGTGCTATATTTTTTCATTTAGCAATCAACGGTATCATGGCGTATCATTACACAGGTACTGTTTTTTTTAATAATGAAACCGTGCTCAGCGCGCAGCTTACGGATAAAGCAATAAAAAATCTTTCGGCTATTTATTATTCAGGTGTTGTCGGTGCATCGGGTGCGATCTATGGCTTGCTTGCGGCATTCGGATATTTATTTCCAAATACGCCACTGATGTTCCTGTTCGTACCGATACCGATCAAAGCAAAATATATGATACCGCTGGTGATCATCGCTTACGATATTGCTTTTGCTCAATATGGACTGGATAACGTGGCGCATTACGCACATATCGGCGGCGCGTTATTCGGATTTTTATTAGTTTTATTCTGGAACAAGACAAATAAAAAAACGTTTTACTAAACAGTAATGACTTACGACTTACAACTTACGACTTACAACTATTATGTACGGTAATTCTATCTGGGACGATATTAAATGGCAGTTCAAGTATGGAACTGATCTGATCAAATTGATATTGATCAACATTGCTGTTTTTTTAATTACGAATTTAATTACGCTTCCCTTCCTGCTTTTTAAAAAACAATTTCCAATCGATTTCAACCAATGGCTTTCATTGTATGCTTCGCCAATAAAATTACTGCATCATCCGTGGGGAATTATCACGTACATGTTTGTGCATGAAAATTTCTGGCATATTTTGTGGAATATGATCGGCTTGTATTGGTTTGGTCAGATCTTACAGGATATGATCGGAAGAGCAAAGATCGTTCCCTTATATTTAATAGGGGGAATTTGCGGCGGAGTGCTTTATATTTTAGCATATAATTTTTTACCGGTCTTTAGCAATGTAGTAGGAAGCGCTACTGCCATTGGAGCATCAGCCTCAGTAATGGCTATTGTTTTGGCGGCTGCAACAATTGCGCCAAACTATGAGCTTATCCTGTTCCTGATCGGTCCCGTAAAAATAAAATGGATCGCATTAGTGTATGTCATTCTCGATCTCATCAATATACAAAACGGTAATGCCGGCGGGCACATCGCACATTTAGGCGGCGCATTATCGGGATTTATTTTTATCAAGCAATTGCAGCATGGAAACGATCTGTCTAAAATATTTTATGTGGTGTCCGATTTCTTTATCAATCTTTTTAAAAGAAAAAGTAAACTGAAAGTAAAATACAAAAAAGAATACGCTGCCACATTTACAAAAAGCAAACAACAAAACGAGGGCAGAACCTCACAGCAGCGATCAGATTCCATGAATAAACAGGAAAAACTGGATGCTATCTTAGATAAGATCAACCGCTCCAGTTACGAAAGCCTTTCCAAAGAGGAAAAAGAATTTTTATTTAAAATCAGCCGGGAAGATTAAATCTTATATTTGTAATGCTGCAACACGCATACGAATTAAAATAACCGGATGAAATATTTAAAATGGCTGCTGTCTTTTACTTCACGTACCGCAAATATTGTATTTGTCGTGTTGTTGCTGACCAGTTTATCCGCCTCCTATGTCTCTCCGAATAAAATATGGTTCCTTGCTTTCTGGGGATTGTTATTGCCGGGATTAATCTTCATCAATTTAATATTCGTTTTCATCTGGATTCTACGCAAAAGATATTTCGCCGTAGTTTCCCTGTTAGCTATCGGGACTTGTCTCCCCCAGTTATTTAAGCTTGGCGCAACCAATATCTCTAAACCAAAGATCCATAGTCCGCAATCACAGGTCATAAAAGTGATGTCGTACAATGTACGCGATTTCGACCTGTACAACTGGAGCGATAATGCAAATTCTAAAGAAGGAATTTTCCAAACTATAAAAGAAAAAAATCCGGATGTGATCTGCTTCCAGGAATTTTACAACGATACGTCCGAAGAATTTAATACCATAAAGCAGTTGCGCAATCTCGGATATAAATATTATTTCTTTACCCGGGAGCTGGTTTTGCGACATACGGACGAATGGGGAATCGCGTTGTTTTCCAAACTGCCGATCAAAGAATCGGGAAACATTATGAAACAGACCTTCAAGACCGGCTATGGCAAGAAGCCATTTAAAGGATTGTATGCGGATATTAAATTCGGAGATTCATTGATCCGCTTTGTGGATGTTCATTTACAATCTATTTATTTTGGCACGGAAGATTATGAAACGATTGAAGAGTTTCGGGCTACGCAAAACCTGGATGAGCACGGCGTGAAAAGCATTATCATCAAATTAAAAAAAGCATTTGAACGAAGAGCGCAGCAGGCAGATCAGTTAAAAGAATTCCTGGATGCGCAAACGAAACCCATAATTTTATGCGGCGATTTTAACGACCTTCCAAATTCGTATGCGGCAAATACGATCTCAAAAAATATGAAGGATGCGTTTATCGATTATAGCTTTGGTATCGGGCATACGTACAATGGGAAAATCCCTTTTTTGCGAATTGACTATATGCTGACTTCTCCTGCTTTTGAAATTCATTTATTCAAGATCGTCACAAATAAAATTTCCGACCACTTCCCTATTTATATGGAATGTTCGTTGCCTGCAAAATAATTTCACGCAAAGACGCAAAGTTTATTAAGGCGCAAAGACTTTAACGTCTTTGCTCTATTAGTATCTTTACGTGAAATAAATTCTGAAAATTAAATATTGATCTTTTCTCCGATGCTGTAGTGATTGCGGTCGGCGCCGTTGCGTGCGATGAGTTCACCGAGAAATCCGGCGACGAACAATTGCGTACCGACGATAATGGTGAGTATCCCTAAATAAAATACAGGGCGATCGGCAATTCCTACGGCGCCGAATATCGTTTTTGTGATTGTGAGGTAAATGAGTATCAACAAACCAAAGAAGAATGAAAGCACACCGAGGGTTCCGAAAATGTGCATCGGTCGCTTTCCGTAACGTCCAACAAAAGTGATGCTCATCAAATCTAAAAATCCGTTTACAAAACGCTCTACACCAAATTTCGTCGTCCCGTATTTCCGCTCCTGGTGCTGCACGGCTTTTTCCCCGATCTTATCAAACCCACTCCACTTCGCGATCACAGGTATATAACGGTGCATCTCGCCGTATACTTCAATAGACTTCACCACTTTATTTTCATATGCTTTCAACCCGCAGTTAAAATCATGCAGGTTATCAATATCGGAAACCCATCGTGTAACGGCATTAAATAATTTTGTCGGAAGCGTTTTTGTAAAAGGATCATATCGCTTTTTCTTCCAGCCGGAAACCAGTTGAAAGCCATCAACAGTGATCATCTTATATAGATCAGGAATTTCATCGGGAGAATCTTGTAAGTCAGCATCCATCGTGATCACTACAGCTCCTTTCGCTTGCTCAAAACCGACCTGCAATGCTGCTGATTTGCCATAGTTGCGCTGAAACCGTATGCCTTTTATGTGTGAATTTATCTCACTCCATTTCCTGATCACATTCCACGAATCGTCCTTACTGCCATCATCCACCGCGATCACCTCATACGAAAAATTATTTTCCTTCATCACTCTTTCGATCCAGGCAAATAATTCAGGCAACGATTCTTCTTCGTTATAAAGCGGTATGACTATGCTGATGTTCAATGATGAATGTTGAATGATAAATTAAAGTATCCGCAAAAATTAATTCTTTCTGAATACAAAAGCCAATATTAAAGAAATTATCAAGCCTAATAAGTTATAAAGTATTAACACCATTGCAAAACTCGCGCTGGGCAGCGCAATGCCTGATTTCTTTGAAAAGATATTATAAAAAAATGCGACAAAAATTCCGAGGATCAAACTTGACATCCAGCCTCCTAAAAAGCCCTGGCGATACAGTAACTTATTTCCCTGTATCTGGCGGAAAAGAAACTGGGTCATGCCTACTGTGACCAATACTGCAGTTAGCTGCAGGATCACCAGCTGTGGCGGACCGAGGTGCTTGCCCTTTGTGTAAGCCATGTAAAAGAATAAAATGAAAAAGGAAGCTGATACAACTGCTGATATCGTAGCAATAAATACGCCGCTTAATGCACCTCTTGGATTATCCCGCTGTTCTTCGTTCATCAAATTTTATAATTATTGACCAACCGTTATTAATTTCCCTTTGACATACACCGCTTTTATTTTTCCTTTTAACGGTAGATTCAGATATGGTGTATTTTTTGATTTGGACCGGATATCTTTTTCTTTCAATTCCCATTCTTCGTCAAAATTTAAAATGACAAACTCGGGATCAGAATTTGCAGGATTTACAGAATTAGAAAAATTAATTATTTTTCTTGGATTTAAAGAGAGAAGCTGGAGTAATTTTTCTTTTGATAAAATATCTCCAAATTTTTTATTCAATAAGCCAAATGCGGTTTCCAAACCAATCATGCCGAAATCAGCATATTCAAACTCTACATTCTTGCTGTCGATATTTAACGGCGTATGCTGTGTTGAGATACAATCTATCGTTCCGTCCTGCAACGCTTTTATCAATGAATGCTGGTCATGGCGACTACGCAGCGGAGGAAATACTTTAAAATTAGAATCAAAATCTTTTACTTCACTTTCATCGCTTACCAGATGATGCACAAAAACTGAACAGGTAATATTCAATCCTTCTTTTTTTGCTTTGCGTATCAAATCAATACCTTCCTTCGTGGAAATTCCAACAAGATGTAACTTGCCTCCCGAATATTTCAGCAATTCTATATCTCTCTGTATGATGGAATACTCCGACAAATTTGTAATTCCGGGCATGCCCATTTTTACGGAAACTTCACTTTCATTTACCAATCCGTTTCCCGCAAGCGTTTGGTCATACGGCATGGAAATGATTAGTCCGTTAAACGGCTGAACATATTGCAGTGCGCGTAACAATACGCCGCTGTCTTGTATGCTATGCGGAATATCTGAGAACGCAATTGCACCGGCATGATGCATATCATACATTTCGGTTGGCGTTTTTCCATCGAAATTTTCAGTAATAGCACCAACAGGAAGAATTCTTACAGGCGTACTTGCAGATTTATTCAGGATGTATTCTATCTGCGCCTTTGTTTGCGTTACCGGATGATTATCTGCCGTAGCACAGATCACGGTAAACCCGCCTGCAATTGCTGCATTCGCAACAGAGGTAATATCTTCGCGGTATTCAAAGCCCGGATCGCCAATGTTTACGTAGAGATCGCAGAATCCTGAGCTAATGAAGGAACCCTCAAAATCATGCACTTCGCCATCACTCTTTGATAAATTCAGGCTATCCGAAGAGATGCTTTCAATACTATTATCATTAAGGAGAATATCAACTTTCTTTCCGTGATACGGAGAGTCCGCATCAATCACCTGTAAATTTTTCAGCAAATATTTCATCGATTAAAATATCGGATCAACAGTATTTCAGATAACAAAAATAATAATGACAAAATTACGCAAAGTTTCCATAATAAAATGCCGTTCTTGATCTGCATAACTTCCGCAGATAAATTTGCCGTGGTATTATCGAGTACGAGTTGATTTTTTTGATTGTAAAGATTTTGAAGTGATGCTTTATCTGCAAATTTCAGATCGGATTCAGACCTGTCAAAATTGAACGCAGCAATACCCAAAGTCTTATCATTGATCGATATGTTGTAATGCCCGTCGGAAGGAAGCGTATTATTCACGCGCAGCAAAACCGTATTGCCTAGAGAGCGGTTTTCGGGAATAAATTCATTTTTGCCGTTTGATAATTTATAAACGCTTTCACCAGTTGCACTTTCATTTTTTAATTCGATGAGATTATCTCTACCGATCGTATAAAATAAAGGTTGATTGTTCTTTTTGTACACTGCACCGTTGTACACCATCGGTGCAAAAATGGCTTTTGCCTGGAGATCTGAAAAATCGGCATTTAACGGAACAGACTGCAGATAAATAAAACCCTTTCCAACATCGAATTTTGCGACCAGCGGCGAGCCGACATTCGTGATCAATATTTCTCTTTCGTTGTTACCGGAATTCGTTGCTATCGGATAAAACTTTTTTATTTTCGGCGTTTCTACATTTTTCGGCAACTGGTTGAATACACCTTTAAAGATATCCTCACTTAAATTGATCCTCGTCACTTCCCCTTGTTTTGTTTGTGGTTCGGAATAAGTCCCGGCATTATTATTTCCAAGAAAAGAATTGTATGAAGAAAGATTTGTATTGACTGATGGAATGATATAAATATTTCCTCCATTGTCTGTAAAATCTTTTAGTGAAGATGCTAAGCCTGAACTGATTTCTGTGAGCTGGTTTAATATGATCAGCGCATAATTTTTGAAAGAAGAATAATCGAGCTGACCTTTGTTGTTCTTATCGAAAATAAAATGCGGATCATTTGTAAAAACCGATGTGATGTTATTCGGAGTTTCCGCATCTTCGATCGACAAGACTTTTTCATTTGCCTCCACATTAAAAGCAAAATAAAAATTATCGTCAAACGTGATCGGATAATCGTTGAATGTGATCACACCTTTTTGCCATCCGGGCTGTGTGATGGAAAAATTAAAGGAATCGATCACCGTACTTTCCGCGGGAATGGTCACATCATCTATCGATTTTACCGCGTCATTTATTTTTAAGGAAATACGGATCTTTTCCGCCTGTGTATTTCCTGCATTACGGATCTTCACCGCTAACTTATTCGTCGCGTTGATCGTAAATACAGGCTGTTCGAACCAACAGGAATCAACAAAAACATTTTTCTCCGCATCCCCCTGCACTTGTAAGAAATGTGCAGTAAAACCGGTATCTGTGCTTTTCGTCACCATATTTTTCTGGAAATCAGAAATGAAAAAACCGAGCTTGTTTTTTGCACCCAGCGATTGAAATAATGTTGCTTGCTTTTTGGAGATCTCATTCACCGTTCTTGTATCCGGACTTAATTCTATCTTATCTATAGCATCTATAAAATCCTGTTTCTGCATCCATCGCTGGTGCGTACCTTCAAAATCATTAGTAAGCAAGGAAAATTTATCGCCCGTGTTAAATGCATTTGCAATTTCCTTCGCCTTTGTTTTTGCGATGGATAATGCAGCTTCCCCGCCGGATTTTAATCCCATAGAATACGAATTATCAATGTATACACAAACTGCGGAGTTTCCCTGGTTGATCTTATTTTTATTACCTCCAATGAACGGCTGGGCAAATGCAAGGATGAGAAAAAACAAAGCGAGTAAACGTGTTGCGAGGATAAGCCGTTTTTTAAGCTTCTCAATAGTGGATTTTTCTTCCTGCACTTCCTTCAAAAAGCGGATGTCAGAAAAATAAACTTTCTTAAATCTGCGGAAATAAAACAAATGGATAATGATGGGAATGGCAAGTGTAAGCAGTGCGAGTAAAAACCAGGGAAATACGAATTGCATCTTGGTGCAAAGATAAAGAAGTTAGCCGTTATAAGTTATAGGTTAACAGTTTTTAATAGAGGATGTTCTGGTGATCATTCAGTACCCTGTCATTCCAAGGCGCGTCATACAATAGCTGAACTTTTCATCTGGAATACGCTCTGAGGAATCTCGTCTTATATTATTGATAATGTTTTATGAATCTTATTAAAGTTCAGATATTACAAAAAAGCGAGATCTACGCGACGCACAACAATCTTTTAAATTGTAACTTATCATGGCGGCGCTCAGGATTACATTTGTATTATTCCGTCTTCTCAGGTCGCATTTGCGGGAAGAATAAAACCTCCTGGATAGATGCCTGGTTGGTCAGCAGCATTGCCAAACGGTCGATACCGAAACCGATGCCGGAAGTCGGCGGCATGCCATATTCCAGTGCACGCAGAAAATCCTGGTCGATAAACATTGCTTCATCATCGCCGCGTTCCATCAATGTTACCTGCTCTTCAAACCGCTCGCGCTGATCGATCGGATCGTTTAATTCAGTATATGCATTTGCAATTTCCTTGCCGTTGATGATCAGCTCAAATCTTTCTACAAGACCTTCCTTGCTGCGGTGTTTCTTTGTCAGCGGCGACATCTCCACCGGATAATCGGTAATAAAAGTAGGCTGTATATAATTGTATTCGCATCTCGCTCCAAAGATCGCATCGATCAATTTTCCCTTGCCCATTGATTTGTCTGCTTCAATATGCATCTGTCCGCACGCGTTTCGCAATTCTTCTTCGTTCATCGTACTCACATCAAATCCCGTATACGTTTTGATCGCATCGTAAATGGAAATGCGTTTGTATGGCGCTTTAAAATTGATCATGTGCGTTCCGACTTCGATCGTAGATTTTCCGTTGCTGTCGACACATGCTTTTTCTAACAATTGCTCCGTCGTTTCCATCATCCAGAAATAATCTTTATACGCCACATAAAATTCCAGCACGGTGAATTCAGGATTATGCGTTCTGTCCATTCCTTCGTTACGGAAATTTCTGCTAAACTCATATACCCAATCAAAACCGCCGACGATCAATCTTTTTAAATACAATTCATTCGCGATACGCAGGTACAAAGGCATATCCAGTGCGTTGTGATGCGTGGTGAATGGCTTAGCCGCTGCACCGCCGGGAATGCTTTGTAAAACAGGTGTATCCACTTCCAATGCACCTTTTGCATTTAAAAATTCGCGAATGGAATTCACCATTTTGGTACGCTTTACAAATGTTTCGCGCACTTTTGGATTTACAACAAGATCAACATAACGCTGGCGGTATCTCAACTCAGGATCAGAAAAAGCATCGTGCACATTTCCTTCGGCATCCGTTTTTACACTCGGCAAAGGTCGCAAACATTTTGCAAGCAAGGTGAATTCTGTAGCATGTACAGTAGTCTCTCCCATCTTTGTAATGAATGCATAACCCTTGATACCGATGAAATCACCGAGGTCTAATAATTTTGAAAAAAGCGTATCGTAAAGTGTTTTGTCTTCATCCTTGCAAATATCATCGCGGCGCACATATATTTGTATCCTGCCGGAGCTATCCTGTAGCTCTGCAAATGTTGCCTTGCCTGCAGGGCGGCTCACCATTATTCTTCCTGCTAAACAAACTTCCTGGAAATTCAATCTGTTCTTTGTGCCGTCTTCAAGCACTTCTTCTTTATAATTTTGTTTGATGTCGGCTGCACTCGCATTTACGGGATATAATGCGGCTGGATATGGATCGATTCCCAACGCCTTGATTTTTTCTAACTTTTCTCTCCGGACAATTTCCTGTTCACTCAAATTTTGCATATCATATTTAATTGAATGCAAAAATACTTTTTTTAAGGTAAAACTCGAATGAAAAACCTATAAGGTTTGAAAACCTGCAAGGTTTCCTAATAATCCGCCAGTAATTCTGTGACTTCCCTGTCAACTAATAAAGTGGTAATACCCATTGTGCTTGGCTCAACCAGGTTTTCCTGTTTATCATCTATGTACAAACAACTCTCCGGCTGGAGATTTTGTTTTTTGATGATGAGATCAAAGAAATCTTTGTGCGGTTTTCGTATCCCTACTTCGTGGGAAAAATAACAGGCGTGAAAAATATTTTCGAGAATATCTTCGCCGAATTTTTCCTCCGTATATTTTTTGATCGCTTTCAGGTGAAAGTCATTGGTGTTGGAAGTAAGTATAAGCTGATAATTATTTTTCAGGCTTCGCAGCAATTCAACTCTTTCTTCCGGAATATCTTTCAGCTGTGCGTTCCAGTGGCGGATGATCTTTTCATTTGTAATCGTGTCGTCTATCGCAATTTCTTTTAACTGCCGCACAAATTCTGCCGGCGTAATTTTTCCGGCTTCGAAAAATTTAAAGAAATTCTGAAGATACAGTTCCTCTAATTTTTCACGATTAAAGTAAGGTAGTATATCCTGTTCCCACCATAGCTTATCCTGCTTGACATTGATGATCACACCACCGAGGTCGAAAATTATAGTCTGAACTTTATTCATATGCTATTAACAAATTTAGAATGATATTGTTTGATTTAATTATATGATGCCGGGATGTGTTTATTTGAGATTCATCATCAATTTTGTTGAACGTTTAAGAAAAATAAAAAGATTTACTTCCACAAATCATCTTTTCCATCTACAAAAAGCAGAAATCATCAAATTATTTTGAACTTAAGGTAATTTATTTGCTTATATGCAGTTCTAAATAAGTACCACTGCGAAAAATCTCTTTCATAAATTTAAATTATGCTGATTAAAATTTCTATCCTCCTTGGAATATTTATATTCTCTGCTATTGCCTTTTTGTACGTCATGATATTTGTGAAAACAAAAAAAAGAAAAAAGCCAATATTCGACCCTGAATATGAAAAGTTAAGAAGTGTAAATTATCCGCCCGCGTTTCCCAATGGATGGTTTAGCATCGGACCATCATCAGAATTAAAAACCGGGCAAGTAAAAGAAATTGACGCGTTTGGTCAGAAACTCGCTGTGTTCCGGGGAGAAGATGGGCATGTTGGTGTTGTTGATGTGTATTGTCCGCATTTAAATGCGAATCTTGCATATGGTACAGTAAAAGGCAATCACCTGGTTTGCCCTTTTCATGGCTGGGAGTTTAAAAGGAATGGCAAATGTGCGAATATTCCTTATTGCGATGAAGTACCGGAAAACGCTGCCACCCGCGCCTGGATAGTTAAAGAAAACTGGGGTTTGATACTGGTCTGGTATCATAGTAAACATGAACTTCCCACGTGGGATACGGCAGGATATATTGAAGAGATAAAGGAATATAAATATCATGGTAAAACATCAGAGATATTAAGAATACACTTACAGGATTTTGCAGAAAACGGTGCGGATTACGCACACTTTTCTCATGTTCATCAACTGCTTACAATTCCGCTAGCTAACCGTGTAATTGATGTAAAACATACCGTTAGCATTCGTTTCGGAGAAGGAAGCGAAAAGCACATGGCTTTTTTTTCTGATAAAGCAGACCTGGTATGGAAGTCATCGCAAAAAGAAATACCGCATGCCGGCGGAAACGCATTGGTTACGTATTATGGACCGGGATTTTTAGTATTCCAGTTTGTAACTGAAATCGGGAACCTGTTGCTGCTAAAAACATTTACACCTTTAGGCGTTTTAAAAGTGAAGATGGAAGACCATATTTATGCGCCCAGGGGGACTTCAAAACTCGCCATAAAATATTTACTGGCAGAAGCCTCAGCTCAATTTATAGATGACATAAATATCTGGGAGCGAAAAAATTTTGCTGCTCATCCTTTATTAGTAAAAGGTGATGGACCGATAATGAAGATGCGTTCATGGTACAAGCAATTTTACACAGAGCAACATTTTAAGAATGCATTAAATGGTAGTGTTGTATCAAAATTATCATCTGACCTTCCAATAAATATCCAATAGATGAAGCTGCCATTATTGAACAGCATGGAATTATTATGCGTCTGATTCATTCTCACCGGTTACTTTCAGTTTATTTCTGTTCGCAATTTTTGTGATCAATACAAATAAAACAGGTACGACAAATATCGCTAATGTTGTTGCTGCGAGCATTCCGCCGAAAACCGTCCAGCCTATTGTTTTACGGGCTTCCGCGCCTGCACCTGTTGCAAATGCCAGTGGTAAAACACCGAAGATAAATGCCAGGGAAGTCATCACGATCGGGCGCAAACGAAGCTGCACCGCCTGCAATGTTGCCTTGATCACATTCATGCCATTATCTACCCGGTCTTTCGCAAACTCCACAATTAAAATCGCATTTTTTGCAGCCAATCCAATCAAAGTGATTAACCCGATCTGTGCATATACGTTGTTGCTCAATGTTGGAATAAATGTAAGCGTAAGTATAGAACCAAATGCGCCGATCGGTACTGCGAACAAAACAGAAAATGGGATTGCCCAGCTTTCATACAACGCTGCTAAAAATAAAAACACAAACGCAAGCGAGAGTAAGAAAATATACAGCGAGCTGCTGCCTGCAGTTTTTTCTTCGTGACTTAATCCTGAAAACTCGTAACCATAACCTGCTGGTAAATTAGTTTTTGCTACTTCTTCCAAGGCTTGCAATGCTTGTCCCGAACTATATCCTTTTGCAGGCTCTCCATTTATTTCCACAGTTGGAAAAATATTGTAATGCGCGATCATCGCAGGCTGTTCTATTACTTTCGTCGTGACTAATGCACTTAACGGGATCATACTGCCGGATGAATTGCGGACATAGTATTTTTCCAGTGATGATAATGAACCCCTGTAACTCGTATCTGCCTGCGCCATCACCCTGAAATTCCTTCCATATAAATTAAAATCGTTTACATAAGTGCTTCCCAATAAAGTGGACATAGTACTGTACACTTCTGTAAGGTTAACACCCAATTTCTTTGCCTTCACGCGGTCAACATCAATTTGATAACCGGGTGTGCGCGCATTAAAGAAACTATAAGCCATGCCGATCTCAGGGCGCTTGCGCAATGCCATTAGAAAATCATTGCTGGCTTTTTCAAATCCTTTCATATCATCTGTGCTTTCCCGTTTCTGCAACTCGAAAGTAAAACCACCTGTACTGCCTAACCCGGAAATTGACGGCGGCGCAATCGCCATAATGTTTGCTTCCTTGATACGCGACATCCTCGCATTCACATCCGCCATGATCTCGTCAAGACTTCCGCCTTTTCCTTTTCGCTCTTCCCACGGCTTAAATAAAATAAAGATAGTGCCCACGTTGGATTTATTCGACTGACTTACTGCATTCAAGCCTGCAACAGCACCCGTATTTTTAATTGCTTTTATATCGCTTAACTGAGCAATGATCTTATGCAGCGTTTCGATATTGCGTGTGATAGAGGTGGCTTCGGGCAATTCGTACGTCACGAACATATAACCCTGGTCTTCATTTGGAATGAAACCTGTTGGTTTCGCTTTGAATAGAAATGCCAGTCCAACAAATAAACATACTAATAAAACGATCACTAACGCAGAACGCTTTATCCATTTCGATACTGCATGTGTGTAAGAACGGGTTACCTTTTCAAACCATCGGTTAAACCTGCCAAAGAACTTGTCTAAGAAATTTTGTTTTTTATTGGAAGAACTTTTCTTCAATAAAATAGTGCATAAAGCAGGTGTTAACGATAACGCAACAAATGCAGAGATCAATACAGATATAGCGATTGTTACTGCAAACTGCTGGTATAACCTTCCGACAATTCCCGGAATAAAACCGACGGGAATAAATACTGCCGCCAAGATCAAGGCAATAGCAATTACTGGTCCGGAGATGTCTTTCATTGCCTTGTAAGTTGCTTGCCGCGGATTCATATGTTCATGGTCTATATTATGCTGCACCGCTTCCACAACCACGATCGCATCATCCACCACGATACCAATGGCGAGGATCATACCAAATAAGGTAAGCGTGTTAATGGAAAAACCTAACGGAATAAAAAACACGAATGTGCCGATCAGCGAAACAGGAATCGCAAGCACAGGAATAATCGTAGCTCGCCAGCTTTGCAGGAAAAGAAAGACCACGATGATCACTAATAACAAGGCTTCCATAAATGTATAGATCACTTCCTTTATAGAAGCACTCACAACAGAAACCGTTTCATAAGGCACGGAATATTCTACATCCTTTGGAAATGATTTTTTCATTTCAACCATCGCTTTATTTACCGCGTCATAAGTTTGCAAAGCATTTGCACCCGGCGATTGAAAGATCAGCATAAACGCTGCCCGCTTGCCGTTTACAAATGCGTTGTTTGCATAAGTAAATTTGCCAAGCTCAACGCGTGCAACATCTTTTAAAAAGGTTACAGAACCACCATTGCTACGAACAACTATGTCTTCAAATTCTTCTTTCTTATTTATCCGGCTGTTTGTAAAAACATTGTATTCAAAAGCCTGCGCAGACTGTTGTGGTGCACCGCCTATTGATCCTGCCGCGACCTGTACATTCTGATCCTGCAGCGCAGCCAACACTTCGTTGGTGGTCATATTTAAAGATGCCAGCTTATCAGGATTCAGCCATATCCTCATTCCAAAATCATCACCAAAAGACAAAATATCACCGACACCTTTTACGCGCAACAAAGCATCTTTAATATAGATGTTAGAATAGTTTCCAAGAAATGTTGCGTCATGTGTATTGTTTGGTGAGAACAAAGAGATCACCATCATAATTCCGGGGTTTCGTTTTCGCACCGTAAGTCCCAAACGCTTCACACCATCAGGTAATGTTGGCTCTGCCACGCTCACGCGGTTTTGTACATCCAATGCGGCGATATCAATATTCGTACCTACATTAAAAGTTACGTTCACACTGGAGCGACCATCACTTGTACTTGTACTGGAGAGATAAGACATGCCCGGTGTTCCGTTGATCTGTGTTTCTATCGCAGTGGTCGTAGTCTGTTCTACAGTTTGCGCGTCAGCACCTGTAAACGCACCTGATACGGAAACCTGCGGAGGCGAAATATCCGGGTATTGCGCAACCGGTAAATTAAATAATGCTATTAACCCTACTGCAACGATCACGATGGAGATCACGATTGCTGTGACAGGTCTTTTTATAAAAGTATTGGCTATCATTTTTCTTTTTGTTTTATGTTTTATTTTTTCGCGGGTGCAGCTGCATTGCCGGTTTTAATCACCGAACCTTCGTGTAATTTTTGCACGCCTTCTATTACGATCAGTTCATTTTCTTTCAAACCTTCTTTGATAATAATATTTTCACCAATTGCAGTTCCCGGAATTACTTTGCGCTGAGAAACTTTATTGCCTGATGCAACATAGATGAAGAATTCACCGAGCTGTTCTGTTACTGCCTTATGCGGAACCAGGATCACCGGTGAGTGATCGCTATTCAATACACGCACATTACACGTCATTCCTGAACGCAATAAATTTTGTTTGTTGGAAAATTTTAATCGCACCTTCAACGTGCCTGTTTGCGGATCAACTGCACGGTCTAATAAATCGATCTGCCCGGGATATGGATATACTTCGTTCTCATTAAATGCAATCCTGAAAGTGGAATCTGAGCCTTTTGCATTTTGCTGCAATTTACTGAATCGATAAATTTCTTTCTGATCTACAGAAAAATCAACTGCCATCGGATCATCCGTAGAAACTGTATTTAAAATGGTTTGTCCCGCAGTTACTGCGGTTCCCGTTTTTACCTGCGAGATGCCGATGGTTCCGCTAAAAGGCGCTGTGATGGTTGTATACTTTACACCTGTCTGCAAGCTTCTCACATTTGCTTTTGCTGCCTCCACCTGTTTCTGTGCTACATCCCGCGCTGAATTTGCATAATCGACTTGTTGTTTTGCCACGGCATCTTTTTTTTCCAGCTCGTGATAACGGTCTGCATCTTTTTGCGCTTTATCGAGATTGCTTTCCTGGACCTGCAGGTTTGCAATTGCCTGCTCGTAATTTGCCGAATACAATTGCGCATCGATGCTGTATAACTTTTGTCCTTTTGCAACGCGGTCGCCGTCACTAAAATAAACAGCCGTGATATAACCGCTTACCTGCGGACGAAGATCTACCTGGTTAAGCGCCGTTATCGTTCCGGGATACTGATCGAAATATGAAACCACTTGCGCGGTGACCGGCTGTACAACAACATCAACTGCAGCATTCGGATCATAGTGCGGAGCGCTTGTATTATTGTTATGGCAGGATGACAAAAGAACTAAACTTGTCGTGACTGCTAAAAATGTTTTTTTCGATAAAGAATGTATCATCATGTTTTGGTTTAAGAATTAATATTTTATTTGTCCCAGTGATTTTTGCAGATCAATCTTTGCTGCAAGCACCTGGTACAATGCGTTGAAATAATTGATTTGTGAAGTGCGAAGATCTGATTGTGCGATCACCACTTCCAGATATGTTTTGATGCCTGCGCGGTATTGCAGATCGATGATGGAATACACTTCATTTGCCATCGACATATTTTCTTTTAAAGATTGATAGTTGGCGAGATTGCTGTTATAACTTGCAATTGCCTGTGCATATTCCGCATCGATATTATTTTGCAGATCTGTAATATCCAGATCTGTTTTCTTGATCTGATACTTTGCGGCTTTAATATTCATCAAGCGTTTCCCGCCGCGTGAAAGCGGTATAACCATACCGATACCTGCATAAGAATTCGGATAGTTTTTCGAGTATAATTGCAAGCCATCGTTGTTTAAGAAATTCATGTTGTAAGCGCCAAAGCCATTTAACGAAGGCATGAAGGAATACTTCGCATAATTGAGATCTTCCGCTTTTAATTTTTTTTGTGTTTCCAGGATTTGATATTCTATTCTTCCATTATAGTTGATGGTGGGTGAAATGTTGAACGCTGTTTCATTTTCCATTTGCGTACTGTCGTATTTAATTTCCAATGCAGCTTTATCAGGATATCCCATCAAAAACTTTAAGTAAGCATACTTTGCTTTCAGCATTTCTTCGCCGCTTGTTTTTAAAGCCTTCGCATTGTTGAGCGAAATTGTTGCGCGCTTGTAATCTATTTTGTCGACAATCCCACTTTCATAGCGCGCCGTTGCATCTTTTAAGCTGCGTTCCAAACGTGTAATATCTTCAGCCGCTACTTTAATTTGTTGTTGTGTCAGAAGCACATCATAAAAAGCCTTGCTCACATTTACAACCGCATCTATTTTAATATCATTGGTAATTTGAGTGGATAATAACTTTGTACTCTTTGCGGTTTTAACTGCCAATAAAAGATTTGGATTGATCAGGCTTTGCGTAAGCGCCAGCTGTGATAGCGAAGTATTTTTATTTCCAAGCTGTATAATATTTCCACCAAAATTTGCAGTCTGTAACTGGAAGTTGTGCTGAATATTATAATTAAAATCCAGCTGCGGATACCAGTCGGCGATCTTACTTTTTACCTGGATCTTTGTAAGAATTTCATCTATGATGGATTTCTGAATTGCCGGTAAATGTTTGATCGTGTAATCTATTACTGTTGACAAGGAAGCTTCCTGCAAACTGTCAGCTGTTGCTTGCGCCTTAACCTTATGTGTGAGTATAAAGAAGGAAAGTATAAGCAAGTGTATTTTCAATTTCATATGTTTATTTTCGATGATATAATTGTTATTGAATGATTAATCAGTCATGTTTTTAGACAAAAAAAATCAATGGATACCGCGCCAGATATAATCAAACGCTTCTTCCTTCCATTTGTTGAAATTTTTGTGGCTGCTGTTTTCCATTAAAAACAATGCCGCAGTATGAAAATAACCGGCAAGCATGGCTGACAATAATTCTGCATCAGATGCGGATATTTCCTTGCTGATCATACCGTCCTTAACCACTTGATTTAATAGCTGCAGCCTCGTCAATGCTTTCTCCTTCGTATGCTTTGTTATATAGGGCGATGAACAGAACTGCATCATAAACTTGAGCTTATCCGGGTTGTTTATGCGCCATTCCAAGCCTTTTTCCCAGATATGTTTGAGCTTGGTTTTAAAAGACCGTAGTTCCGAAATATCTTTTTCAAGATAGCTTGCGTAATCTTCCTTGCACTCTAAATAAAGCTCGTTGACCAATGCTTCCTTGCTTTCAAAATATAAAAACAAAGTGCCTGTCGCAACATTTGCCTGTTGGGAGATACTTGCAGTAGAAGTATCCTGGAAACATTTATTACAAAAAAGCTTCAGGGATGCATCCAGTATCGCTTTTCGCTTATCGGAGCTTTTATCCATTGTTTTTGTAGTGATCATATAATGACTGACTAATTAGTCATCAAAGGTAACTAAATATTTTAATTGCGTGGAATTATTTTTTGAAAAAATATCTGCAATACTTTCTCGTCAGTTGGGGTCCCACCTGGAGGCTCTGGGTTATAACAGATTCTTTAAAGCTGTATACCTATCTGTATTATAGTTTCCTTTATTATCAAAAGCAGTTTTATTATAAATGCGATTAAGATTACGGTCATGACCTATTCTTTCTCTAATAGTCTCATCATTATTTATCAATTGGAGCTCAGAAAGTAGGTTCCATGAGGATAAAGTATCTTTATAATTTTGCGAATTACGATTACTATTTTCATTTAAATATTGGAATATATGCAAAAATTCTACAGTTGAAATTGAATTTATAATTTCAATGATTTGCTCCATAGTCGAAATTTGTCCAGATAATAAATCCCACAAATCACTTGAAATTAGTATTTCATCAGGTGCGAAATATTTATTCATATTTATACAAGAAATTGTAAATCTTGGCTTATTTGAGGTATAAGGAGACTCTGCATTTGGATTGACGGTAGGATCAAACGGGAAACCTAAAAAGAATTTAATTTCTTTTTCGGGGAATTTATGCCATAATGCTGCTTTACCCTCTAATATTTTTTGCTTTTCTCCTCTCATCTCTCCTGAATTGGGCTTTACAGATTTTAATTCAATTGCCGTTATTACATTTTCATCTTCTATGAATACATCTGCAGAAAAATCTAAAGCACTTACCAAAGCTGTATCAGAATTTATAAATAATAAAGCATTCTCACTATCACGATTTGGAGTCGCACTACTATTGCTTAAGTTGGTAATTATATTAGAAATATTATCTTTCTGTTGTTGGGTAATATCAATGTTGCCTAATTTTTATGAGGTATATTCTCTTTTTTCACCATTGGATAAATGATGTGCCACTTTCTCAAAGAAAACTTGTCCTAATGTAGTGTTTAAGCCATGAAGCCAACTACTCATGCTTATAAAAAAAGGTGTATCTGGTACTTTTCCATCTAATTTATCTGCAAATGCATTTAGAAAAGCTGCATGGAATGGAGCATTTCTATTTCCTGATGCATCTTCAGGAAAACTCTCGAACCGTGTAACTAAAACTTTTATAACTTCGATGGAAATTTTTTCTTTTATTATATCTAGTATTGGCATTTATATTTAATTAAATAATTCTATAATTTTTTGCCTTAGGCGTCGAATAAAACCTCTTTTTTTCAAAAAGACAAACTTGGTCATTTCTGTTCTAGCTATATGTCAAATTTATCGAAAATTCATTTATTTTTGAATTAAGACCGATATCAATCTTTTGTTCTCCTTTCTTTCTTTTTAAGATGAAAAATAGTTTCTGAATAAGCTCTTTTATCTTTTTCTGTTCTGTTTAATACTGGCCTCTTAAACTGATTTACAATTTGCATGCCCGAATTTTCTGCAATAGTGGGATACATATTGTATTTATCGTTTGCAACTAAAAAAATATCATAATCATTTGCTAAATATTTCTTACAATTATTTAGTACCTCAGAAATTCCTTTTATATAGCTTTCTTTTGCTTCTTTTCTCTGTCCTTTATACAGTGGTCCAATTTCTAAATCGTCCTTTCTTGGCAAATTGAATAAATCATATGCATAAGCATGTTGTTCGTGATAATCAATTATACCGACATAAGGAGGCGATAATATTATCCCTTTTATTTTTTTTTCTTTCGTTAATTCATAAAGTTTGTTACTCACTTTCGATAATTCATCTATAATATTTAAATGTCTACTGTCTCCGTTTAGACATACTTGATATGTATCCGTACGAATCTTGTTAAATTCAACTAAACGTTTTATAGTATCCTTTGAATAAGTTGACCACCATTTTAAAATTGAAAAAATTGGCTTACAAATTTTACCATGCTTACTACAGTAATATGTTGTGGTCACTGGATTTATCAATGTCGCCAAATCAGAATGGGTTGTCGCACGGCAGCTCCGAATTGTTCTACTTAAAATGATACATAATATATCTTTAAGTTCCCTTTCTTCTATTTTCTTTATTTCGTCATACACTACATTGATTTCATCAATTACATGCCGCATATACCATTTATTAAGGAAATTACCGGTGTTATTAGATTCTATGTGAATTTTATATTGTTCAACTAAGTCTGTATAAATTGGAAGGAAAAGATTTTCTTTTTCAATACCATTCTTTAATTCATCCTCAATAATTCCATGATGTAAATCATATTTATAGTTTGGCACTTTAAAATGAATATTATTAAATTCATTTAATTTTTTTAATAAAATATCTTCGAACTCTGTTGTATTAGTATTGGAAAGGAATTCTTTTAATTTCTTAGAAATATCATTTATATAGTGTTGTAACTTTACTAAGTCATATTCTAAGATTTTAGAATTACTAATTAATGTATTAAAAATAGATATGTCTATCCCAATCGCGTTAATACCCTGTTCATTTGCTTCAACCATTGTAGTTCCACTTCCGGAAAATGGATCAAGTATAATATCATTCTTTTTGAAATATTGTTGAGATTTAAATTCATCAGTGTGTGAATCAATAAAATATTCAACCAATTGCGGTATAAATTTCCCTTTATATGGGTGTAGTCGATGAACATGCTTTGTAGTTTCTACCTCTCTATATTGATCAAATGAAAGAGCCCAGTTTAAGTCATCCCCTAATTGATTCTTCCATGAGGCTTCCTTATTTTTTCCTAAATAATAATTAATTAAATCCTGTTTTAAAATTTGGGTAGATCCGTTGTCTCCAATTTTTTTTATTCTACCATATTGGATAAGATAGGAAATATTGGCAGGGCTAATAGCCTTACCTAAAAAATGTGTGGCCCATTCGCTTGCCTCCTTAACAGTTAATAAATCGTCTCTTTTGGTCATTTTAGAAAAAAATTAGGAATATATTCAAAGGTAGGATTTATAAAAGTGTTATAAAAGAATTTAAAGAATCCAATTATTCACAAATAAACTACGCAATTATAATACTTTCGAAATCAAAAAAGCAGCTAAGATATCTTCTTAACTGCTTTAATTTATTTGTGGTCCCGCATGGGCTCGAACCATGGACCCCCTGATTATGAGTCAGAAATTTGACGCTTTTCTCCCATTATCGTAATTTTAAATCGCTTGATTATCAATCAATTTAGTGTAATATGGATTTATATAATTCCATATAAACTATAGATATGTTTGTGCAACGTTTGCGCAGAATTTTATGTTCATTTAAAACCGAATACTATGACTACAAGCGTTACTCTTCTTTTAGACAATCGCCGGGCAAAAGCTGACGGCACATATCCACTCATTGTGCGGATTATTCACAACCGGAGCATTGCTCAAATTACACTCGGTACTTACCTTTTGGAAAAAGATTGGAATGAAGAAAAACGTGTCATCAAAACATCTTTTAAAGGTACAGAATCTGTTACCCGTTTGAATAATTATATTCAAAAGAAAAAAACTCAAGTATCAGATTTTGTTACCAAACTTGATGAAATCAAAGTACTTCATACGATTAAAACTGCAAACCAAATTAAAGAACTGTTTGAAAAGAAATCAGATAATCTTTCCTTCTTTAAATATACACAAAAATTGATAGCCGAGTTGAAAGCAGCTAATAGGATTGGCAATGCTCGTTCCTATAGTTTTGTGCTCAGTGTTTTGAAAAAGTATTGTAATGACAAAGAGTTGTCATTTAGTGATTTAAACTATACTTTTCTGGTAAAATTTGAAGCATCCCATTTGGGCAAGGGAAACAAGATAAATAGCCTTGCGGTCTATATGCGGACTATTCGGGCAGTCTATAATCGGGCAATTAAAGATGGACTTGTAGAACGAGAGTTATATCCATTTACCAATTACAAGATTAAAACTAAGAAAACGCAAAAGCGAGCCATTAGCATGGATGCTATAGAGAAAATCGTAGAGTTACCTCTTGAACCTAATGATCCCCTGTATCACCCTCGTAATTACTTTCTAATGAGTTTCTATATGCGAGGTATACCCTTTGCTGATTTAGCCCAATTAAAACTGTCTAACGTCATTAGTGGCAGAATCTACTATCAACGAAAAAAGACTGACAAGCCCTATAATATTAAAATTACCGACGAAATTGAAGGGATATTAAATATCTATGCTAAGGACAAACAAAAAGACGACTATATCTTCCCTATTATCAAACGTACTGAACCGGCAGAGCAATATAAGGATGTTGAATGGGCTCGTAATCGCTATAACAAAAAACTCACTAAACTTGCAGAACGTTGTGATATTGAAGAAAATCTAACCAGTTATGTTTCCCGACATAGTTTTGCTACCCAAGCCAAAAATCTGGGCATTCCGATTGCGGCTATTTCAGATATGCTAGGACATGAAAGCACCAAAACAACTGAAATATATTTAGATTCATTACCAAGCGAAATTATGGATCAGTATCATGAACAGGTTATTACTACTAATATAAAGAAGAAATTTAAAAAGCACACAAACAGTACTGCTTGAATTAGTAGTACTGTTTTTTTAATAAATATTTAAATTAAATTACTCTGCAAAATCATGAAGTTCTGCAATTCTTGAAAGATGTTGATAATACCTATCCAATAGATTTCTTGATTTAGGTTGTCTTAGTCTAGCGATTCTTTTTAATCCAAAAATAAATTTGTCAGAATTATAATTTACCTGAATTCCAAGTTTATTGATGAAGCTGAATAAATAATTAAACTTAGCTTGCATAGCTGTTTTAAGATTAGCATCGCCTAAACCTGCTATTGCAGCATACTGCTTTTCAATAATTTGTTTTTCGATAATAAATTCATTACTAATCAATTTATATCTTTCTTTCCACGCTTTATTATATAAATTCTCATCATAACTGTTCGCTGTCAAATCTAACAACGCTTCTCCAGAATCATTAAAAACAATTAAATCACAAACATTTAAATCTACTACAACGGTTTTTGAAAAATAAACTAAGCCCGCTTTATTTGTTCCAGATTCAAAATACTCCAATTTATACCTGTCCGCAAAAAAGTGATTATTAAATTTCCCTTTTTTAATTTCCTTTTCGTATTTGTCACTTATTTCTTTGTGAAGTTGCTTTTCTGTAAATGTTTCTATTTCACAAAGGATGGCAGTTCTTGTACCGCGTTTTCCATCCTCTCTTACCATTAAATCGCACTCTTGAGCGACTAAAATAAACTTCTTTCCTTTCTTCTCTCCTTCAGTCATGGTGAAAATATCTCCATTATCAATCGGTTTTCTTAAGCCATTGAGAAGTTCTCCGGCTTCATATATTTCTTGATGTCTTAGCTTGAATCGTTCATTATAAGGATTAACTGAGTCATCAATCTTAAACTCTACTTTCGATAATTCATTTGCAGCACAAATAGCCGGATTAGTAGAGGTGAGATAATTATTACTAATCATTAACTTGCGAACTTCATCTTTGAAAATTACATCAGTAATCCTTAACAACGTTTCCGGCTCCCAAACACCTTCTGTTTGGGACGATTTAAATATTGTATGATCAAAGTCATAAGTGTCGAATTGTTCTAATCGTCTTATGGTTTCTTTTTGTGCGTCCCTTAATATACCAATAGTTTGAGTTTTGATATTCTCACAATACGTATTTAAACAAACCTTTTTCAAACCATCAGCAAACATTGCAGACTTTTCAAGTCTAACTTTTGCTAAAACAAAAAAATCAGAAGGATTCAATGTGTTGATTCTTCCACAAATCTCTGACCTCTTCGGAAGCTCTTGCTCACATGTTGTTGTTGTATGAGTAAGAAGCGCAATAATAACTTTATCAGCAGCTTTCTGGTTTAATTCCAAGATTAACTGTTCGCCTTGAACTAATTGCTCTGAGTATCTACCTGTTGCTAATTTTAAATCTTGGTCAAATATCACAAGGATCTTGGTTCCCTTTTGAACTTCAGCTAATATTTGATCATGTTTTTCGTCCCAATCATTAGGTGTTAAAAACTCAATCTGTCCATTATTGAAGAAGTCTTTTAAATTATTTGAAACGTTTAAATCATTTATCGCCTGTGGAGTACCTGCAATAGTATAAGCTTTTTCAAAATATCGCAATTGTTTTGCATGTTTTAAAGTGTCCCAAACTTGATCAATATGTTCAGATAGAACAGCTTCGTCAGTGTTAAAGTCAATTCCGGTGATTTGAATTTCACGCAATTCAGCAATCTTGCCAGTTGCAATGATTCCTTGAACAATTCCTTTAAAAGTTTCTTTTCCGGTATCTTGGTTTATAGCATCATCAACAAAATATACTTTGGTTATTTTTAATTGTGCCAATAATGCCTGGATATTTTCTAAAATAACCGGTTTAATTTCATCCTGTTCCTGATCGTTACCAGGCTGTACTATTTCTTCATCCATTACCTATTTAATTAGGAGATTTTCAAGGTTAATTTGGAATATATATCTTCTGTTATGCTCGTTTCGTTTTTGCAAAAGAATGGCGGTTGAATCAACCGAATCCAATAATTGTTGGACAATAAATAATCCCAATCCTCGACCTTCTCCTATTGGTTTTGATGTTACAAATGGTTGAAAGATAGTGTTTTCAAAATCAGGTAAAACACCATATCCGTTATCAGAAATAAATATTGAAGGTGACTTAACCTCTATGTCAATAACAGGTCTAAATTTCTTATCTGTTTTCGATATTTGCTTTAGCCAATATTCAGCATTTAGTATAATGTTGTCGAGAATCTGCGTTAATTTCCCTCTATTAATTTGAATCGAGAAATCAGAGTTTACTTTGATATTAATTAATATACTTTCCCCAAATCGAGTAGCATAATAGTTTTTTAGTTCTTCCGAAAATTTAGAGATTTGAATATTTTGTTTTGTTTCCCTGTTAAACTTTAAAGAAGGCGCCAAATGATTTAATTGAATGCGAATAGAATGTAAAAAGGACTTAATATGTTCAACATATACAAAAAAGGTTGTGTTGCTAGTATTTTCCTTTTTGTTTTGTTTAGCGACTTGCTCGGTCTGGGCTGATATTCTATCAATAATATTATACATCTCATGGGTAAAGGCTTCCGCCGTTATACCAAGCCCTGCCAATTCTGAAAATTGTATAATTTGCCTTTCGAGTTCATTAATTTTCGGCTCTAAGTAGTTCGCATCATTTTCTAATTTTTTAGCATTCTGCAGTATCGTATTTATTTTTTCAAAAAGTTGGTTAGAGGCATTTAGTATTTTGTCAACATCTTCTAAAATTTGTAACGCCTTATTTTCTTCATGAGTAGAAAACAAGGGTTCGTTTTTTATTCTTTTTACTGCCGCGGTTACCTTAGCAGACGTGGCCTTTAATTCAGCATGTACTGCTTTGGTTTCATTCTCGATTGCTGCAGATTGTTTGGCCGTACTAACAAGTCTGTCTTTAGTATCTTTAAACGACCTTATGTTTCCTCTTTCTTCTGCATCTTGACTCTTTAACCCGTCATAACTTCTTCGAGTCTTTTCTAATACATCATTTACATTTTGAATAGTTAGATTTATGATATTAAAGAAAGCTTTTGAGTAAGGTGTGTCAATAAAACCTTCCCTGTCAGTTTTTTCTATAAGGAATCTATTATCCTTAGCTGTAATAGATACAAATCCAATTACGTTATCTGGTCGTAATAAGTAAAACGATCCTCCTGATGTTTGACTTTTCCGGAGTTGAAGCCAATCATCATTTCCCATTCCATACGGCTTAATTCCAAAACCATCTCTAAAAATTCTAACTCCAATTTGATTTTTTACCAACTGCTTATATTCTGAAAGTTTATCATAAGCAGATTCTATTTCTTCAGTTCCACTAATATTAAACTCATCAATTTCACCAATAAATTTGCCAGGGTTAGCCAATATGGGTTTTTGAGTTTTATCATCAATGACTATTTCTTTCTTAATGTCTTTCTCAAAATCAAACACTCTTTTGAAAGTAATGAATATCCCATTCTTACCGGAATATTTTACATCAGGAATGAAGTATTTTTTATTATCAGTGGCATTAGTTAAAAAGTGAAAGAAATTAGCGCCGTTATCAGATTGAATTATACGCGAAAATATTTCACGCTTCTCGGTGCTATTCCCTTGTAATTTAGACAGCTTTAAAGTGCCATTAACAGTTAGTTTATTACCGTCAAATTCAAACGTATAACTACTTATCGCTTGCTGTCTTAGCTTTTCATTTATGGCATCCAAGTCGTTAGGCTGACCATTAATATTTAAGTAGATGTTAAATGGTCTACTTTCTTTAAATGGAAAGATCAACTTGGATAATTGACCTCTAAATTTATCACCAGCTTCGGCAGTCCATATATCAGGATTTCTTAGATCAGATATAACTAATTTAGTACCGTGCTTTTTAGTGGATTTTTGCACCTCCTTGTAATTTGTATCTACTGCTTCTAGGGAACTATTTTCTGTAAAGTGCCGCCAATCAAAAGCAACATGATGTAATTTACTTTCATTGTTTATACAGCTATACATTTCAAGAATATGACCAAGCCGTTGAGTACTCAGCCTTCCCAACCCTTTATCTCCCAAAGGAGTGCGCTTCTTTTTCGTTACCTCACCTTTTTCTTTCATCTCTCTTTTGTGAGATACAGATATAAACAACCAACGGGAAATAATATCATTATAATTCATTCCGTGGCCGTTATCTTCAATAATGATATATCCCTTACTATTCTGAAAGGTTAATCCTTCTTCCTCAGGAGATTCAGTTGTATTAATTGATATTTTAACCCAATCTGCATCTGCATCATAAGAGTTCTTCACTAACTCCATGATTGCTGTTAATTCATCGGAAACCAACTCTTCTCCCAATTGCTTAACAACGGCAGCACTTATTCTAAATTTTGCATCGTTATTTGCCACCCTTTCTAAATATTAAAATATCTTCAGTAGTCATTAATACTGAACTATTATTTTTTTTTGCCATTCTTTTATTAATAATCTCACGTTCAATTTTAGTTACTAATATTCCACCCTTAGATAAAATAAAATCTTTTAGTATCTCATTATTAGGAATCTCTATTCCTCCTACTGTTCTATTTCCTATAGTCCATACTTGATATGAATTAGGTTTCATCACCTCAAAAACTTTTTCAACTACTTGAAATAAATCTTTTAAAAAGACTACTACTTTATCAGCCTTATCGGGCACAATAGACTTTAACTTTTCGTGAACATCTTTGAATGATTGAGATTTGTTATACAAAGAATTTAATTCGTCAAAATTCAGTTTTTTTACTTTCCCTCCTAATGAACGACTATCAATTTCTGAAGTTGTTCTTAATGAATCATTATTAGCTTTTATGTCTATATCACACAAATCAATCCATTGTAATGGTAGATACGAATACTGGCCATAGGTCACCGTTGTTTTATTATCTCCATATGGTGGTGATGTAACTAACAGATCATAAAAATTATTTGAATTATTACGGGTAATAATTTTTTTGCTTGAATCCTGTAAACTAAATTGAATCTCACCTTTATAACTTCCTTTTGAAAGTTGATTTGATTTCAATAATAATTGTCTATATAATTCTAAATCTTCAATACTTTGCAGTAAATGAGTCTTGAATTCAACTATAGGAGATAAATTTCTTTTTTCAATTTCATCTAATGCTCTTGCATGCATCTTAAAAGTTGAAGTTCTATCATTAGAAGTTATACGAACAATTTCTGCGAGATTAACCCAGTAGAATCTTCTAATAGCTAATCGTGGTTCTTGTCTTATTGCTCTTACAATTCTTGATAGCTCAATAGATACGTTATTTTTAAACCATTTATTACGAGACTTAAATTTGGCTTCAATAACACGAGACTTATCATTTTCAATATCTGAAATAAGTTCTTTATATTTCTCACGTATTGCTTTCACATAATATGGTCCAGTTCTTGTTTTCCCGATCAGTAGAGATAACGGATTAATGTCTTGTCCATAACAATTTAATCCATTTTGCATACAAGCGACCAAACTTGTTGCGGAACCCATAAAGGGATCAATTACTTTTTGGATAGTAGGATTTATTTGTTTTATTATATCAATCACATTTTTTTGAACAATGGGAACCATCATTGCAGGGTATTGAAAAAATCTATGCGCATATTCCCTTCTATTTCGATCAGGAGAAGTCCATACAGTACTATTTTCGGAAGTAAGTCTTTCTATTCGCCTTTTAATAAGTACATCTACATATTCAGGCGTACGCTTATTCTGAGCCTTAAGAGACAAATTAACATTTGCTCTAGATATATATGAATTACCTGTTATAGTCATGCAATAGTTTACATATAAAACTTCTCTAATTTAGCAAATATAGGGAATAATATAGAGCTATTGGCTTCTCACCGTAAATGAAAATGCTTTGAATAAGTGGCTAATAGACCATGGTCCACTTGCTTTTATTTTATATTCTGATATACTATGGCCAACATAGCAACGATTCATCTGGAATAGTTTGAATATAGTTTTCTATTTGCTTGATGTTTCAAGCATTGTTTCATTTCTCCTTAGTAAATTCTTTTTCATCACCAATAAAATATGTAAAATGGAAACAAGTAAAGTAAACGTGATTAACGAAGTCACCGTAAAGCTCGTTGCCCTACTCGACAAAGTAAGTAACGGCGATATTGAATATTGGATACCGCTTTCAGGGTTAGCGTATAATCCGGTCACGAAACACACGTACAATAGTTTAAATCAACTATTATTATCATTTGCCTTGCAAAAAATGCATTATAATCATAATAACTGGCTTTCGTTTAAGCAGATTAATGAGGCGGGTGGCACAGTCAATAAGGGTGAAAAATCTACCTTGATTACCTTTACCGATGTGCTGTATTTTGATAAAGATAATAACAAGCTTTCTGCACAGGAAGCAATTAAGAAAGCGCAGATCGAAAATGCGGGTATAAGAAAGTATAAAGATATTGCCATTTCTACCAAACGCTTTTTGAAGTATTACTATGTGTTCAATGTAGCGCAAACAAATGGACTTCCTGCTGAAATTATCGCGCCTGATTTGGTAAAATTACTGGATAAAGATAGGTTTGATATGGCAGACGAGATTGCACATGAAAATGGTGTTCTTATTAAACACGTTTCAGGTAATTCTGCACACTATGAAGTTACCAATGATATTATACAAATGCCATTCTTGAAGCAATTTAAATCAACTGAAAATTACTACGCCACACGCTTTCATGAAATAACACATTGGACAGGAAACGAAAAGAGATTAAATAGATCTTTTAGGAAAAAAGGTAGCCCTGAATATGCATTTGAAGAATTGATTGCGGAATTAGGCAGTACGTTTATGTGTGCGCATCTTCAAATTAAAGCTCCTCTTACTTCATCGGCTGCGTATGTTAAATCATGGTTGTCTGCTTTGGAGAATGATAGAACATATATTCTAAAGGCGGTATCTCATGCAGAACGAGCAGTTCAATTCCTCTTAAAAAAACAAACCATCAGTGTTTAACTGGTGGTTTTTATGTTTTGCTTATTATTACTATCTCATTGATAATCTTAGACTAATCTATTGATAGTTTGATTACACACATTTAAATTTAAAAAAAAATCGTATTATTGAATTATAAAATTTAGTAATAGAATCAATTATACATATTGATTAAACCATTATATAAATATGTCTAAAAAATATTGTTTTATAGTATCGCAGATAGGGATTGATGGAACCCTAATAAGAGAAGTTGCTAATGCTGTCAAAAATAATATTATCAAACCTGCGATTGAATCAAATTACGATTTTGATAGATCGGATAGTCAATCATATCCGGGAGACATCGGAAAACAAATTGCAAATAGCATAATTACCGCAGATTTAGTTGTGGCAGATGTTACGCCTAATATTATAAAAAGAAGATTTTCCAAACCTATTATACAATTTAATGCAAATGTCATCTATGAGGTGGGCTTAAGACATGCATTAAACTTACCTATTATTACAATTTGTTCAAAAGATTATTTGGATAACTATCAATTACCTTTTGATTTATCAAAATCAAGAACAATTCCTTTTAATTTAAATGCGACGAATGATGCTATTGATAGCATTAAAAGAATGCTAACTGAAATTGAAAAACCAAACACATTCAAAATATACTCAGATTTTGCTGATGTACTTTATAATGAAAAGGGTATTTCAATTGATCACTTGCTTTCAGGAAAGTTTAGTCATTTGATCTCATGGGAATTATCATCAGAGCTAGAAGTAAATGCAAAAAATGTACTTGCTATTACACACAATCTAAATTGGGCTTCTCAACAGATTGATAAACTCATTATAGATGTACAAAATCATCCATCACAATCAAATTATCATTGTTATATTTTAGTAGATAAAGACCCTTCTTCTAACCAGAACCTAGATATTATGACTAAAAAAATTTCTAATGTTCCCGGAATGGAAAAACATTTTGAAATAAGAATAATTTCAACTGCTGAATATGAACAGATAAGAATAGATCCCTTTGTAAAAGAAATTATTCCTTTGCATAGTGATTTTGTAATTTATGAAAAGACAACTCATCCCAAAATTACAAATGGTATTGAGCACACATTTTTAGTAATCAGTACATCTGCTGTACCGCCGCCCGCATTTATTTCCGCTACAAGTAAAAAAATCAACTATGATGTGATTATTGAAAATGCCTCTCAGGTTAACACGGTATATTATTGGTTTAAGAATATGTGGAATAAAATTGGCGATTCTAGAAAAACACATACTCCACCCTTATCTACTTTTATAGATTTAATATGACAATAAATTAAATAATAATAGATGGCTGATTCAAAAATAAAAGACTTACTGCAAAAAATAAATGATGGTTCAAAACATGACGAAGTAAAATTGGACCTTCATAAGGCGCAACTAGATTATTGGGCAAAATCAGTTGGTCTAGCAGTTGCTGTAATAGGTATAGTTCTCACAATAATAAGCTTAACAGGTATTAATAAATTACCAGAAGAAAAAACCTTCATTTATTTGTATTTAGGTACAGCTGCATTTGTATTCTTCATTATATTTGCGACTGTTTTATATTTTCAAATTACTCGAATAACCGATCAATTAGCAAAAAATTATGCAGATTTTAAAACTGTTTTAGAAACATTCATATATTTGGAAGACACGTATAATTTGAAAATTATAAACTTAGGAAAACAAATTTCCATTGCAGAAGCAACAGCAAAAAACATAGCTAACGCACCCTTGTCGAACTTAATTTCATGGAACCAATCTGGAAAACTTGAATTAGAAGCCTCTAGAGTCTTTGCTATATCAATTGACTTATCATGGGTTAACAATCAAGACAAACTAGAAGAAATATTTATGGATTTAAGAGCAAATCCTGATGACAAATATTTCTATATAGTAACCTCAAATTCTGAAACAGCACTAAAGAATATTAATGATATTAATACTTTCTTAGCAAAAGAAATTCAAAATAATCCCGAGATAAAATATAAAGAAAGATTTAAAATAATCAAGTTAATTGATTTAGAAAAAGACGGGTGTAAGATATTTCCTGATGGTAATTTCACATTGCCTATTCCTAACGATATCGTAATCTATAAGAAAATTACAGCTGGAAGAGTTGAAAAAACTGCTGTTATTAGTACACAAACTATTACAAAGACAAACCAAAGGTCTGCTGATGAACTTGATAATAATTATGATGTAAAATTTACTGATCACAATGCAGTAAGTAGAATTGAGCTGTGGTTCAAAAGGACTTGGGAAGAAATTACAACGGAAAACATAAGTAATGAGTAATATAAAAACATGGTCGGATACTTTAACGCAGTTTCTTAAGTCTTCTAACGAAGATGAAAAAATACTAAGTCTATTTAGAAAGAATATTTTACCGAAAATAAATAATACTGTTAGAGGAGAAACCTTGAGTTGGTTAGAGATCGGTGTCGGTAACGGAAACAAGACCCAAATGATTGCACATGCAATAGCCAGTTTACATCAATTCAAAAGAATAAAACTCACTATTTGTGAGCCGAGCATTAATTGGCTTAATGACTTAAAATATTCTAGTTTTTCCGAAGATTTGCCCACGTTAGTTCAATTAGATTTTAGGAATAACAGTATTGAGCAATTTATTAGTTTGCAGAAGGAAATGAGTTTTGATTTCATTTCTTTAGTTCAAGTAATGTATTCAATAAATATTAAGAACGCTATATTAGAATACATTGATAGAAGACCTAAGGATAAACCATGCTTACTTTGGATAGACGTAGAAGATAAATCTGGTGATTTTTATAAAATACGCAAACTCCTCTATCAAAAAGCAAAAGATATAATTCCTTCATTATTGGATGAATTGTTGTATGATCTAGAAATTAGAAATATCTCGTATGAAACCTTTCTTACCTCAGATAAAATTTGCACTATAAATGTAAAAGAAGTTTTGACTAATGAAAACCATTGGCTATTTCCATTTATTTTAGGCTATAACATTAATGATTTTAATACAATGCCATCTAATAATAAAAATCTAGTCATAAACATCATAAGAGATTATATTTCAGGGCTTGGAAGAAATGAATTAAATATTCCAGATATTTCTGTTCTGATACATTTAGATAACGAATGAATAAAACAGTAATAGAAAATATAAGACACGCTTTTGTAAATAAAAGAGACTCTCTAGAAGTGATTAGGAAGTTTTCAATATCTGTAAATGAAGGCGAAACAATTGCCATTTTAGGCCCTTCAGGCTGCGGAAAATCTACAATTTTACGATGCATAGCAAGTTTGATTAAACCCTTAAGTGGTTCAATTACTATAAATAATATACCTTCAACTATTGCAATAAAGAAAAAAATGATTGGTTTTGCTTTCCAGGAAGCAGCTTTATTGGAGTGGGAAACGGTTGTTAATAATATACTATTACCAGGCAAAATAGGACTTCACACAAAAACCATTGCAGAATTGGAAAAAAAATCCGAAGAATTGATAAGTTTAATGGGATTAACTGGATTTGAATGCTTCTACCCATCACAGCTATCGGGTGGGATGAAACAACGAGTCGCATTGGCAAGAGCACTGCTATTGGAGCCATCTCTTTTATTGCTGGACGAACCTTTCGGTTCATTAGATTTACTAACAAGATCAAATCTAATTGTAGAATTTAGTAAAATAATGTCAGTAAACAAAATTCCTACCATTATAGTCACCCATAGTGTTGAAGAGGCGGTTTTTTTAGCAGACAAAGTATTAATACTCTCTCCGAGGCCTTGTAGTATAATTGCAGAAATAAGTCCTGAATTAGTTGAAGAGAAATCGTTTAAAATGTTTGACGACGCCGCTTTTATTACTAAAGTTGCTGAATGCAGGAAAATACTTTTAGAAAGTTGGAACAATGACAAAAATTAAATATCATATTAACTACACAATTCCATTAACAGTTTTTATTCTGTTATTAATATCATGGGAATTCTTGCCTAAGACATTTAATATCCCTACTTATATTTTTCCAAGACTATCACAAATATATAATGCGATAGTTTTAAACAAAGCCAATATTGTTGTTCATTTTAAAACTACACTTTTAGAAGCAACTATAGGTTTTATTCTAGGGTCTCTTATTGGTTTCTTAGTTGGGGTTGCTATGGCTCAATCAAAATTATTTTCCAACGTTGCGCTGCCATATGTAATTGCCTCAAATGCTATCCCTGTAATTGCTATTGCACCAATTATCATTTTGTGGTTTGGTCAAGGTATTGTCGCAAAAGCCATTGTATCCGCTTTCTTATGTTTCTTTCCCTTAGTGATAAATACTTATAAAGGATTAAATGAATATAATTTAATTTATAAAGAACTATTTCAGCTTTATGGAGCGTCCCACAGTGATTTTTTATTAAAATTTAAATTGTCAAATGCCGTTCCATATATAATTTCAGGTTTAAAATTAAATGCCACTTTTGCCGTTGTCGGTGCCGTTGTCGGTGAATTTATAGGAGCGAATGCCGGGTTAGGATTTGGTATGCTCCAAGCATCATATAGTCTAAATACACCACGTCTGTGGGGCTATATTCTGATTTCATGCTTACTTGGAGTGACAATGTACTTATTAATGTATTTACTTGAATTGTACTTATTGAGGCACAGAATAAATGATAATAATTAAAAACAAACTTTATGAAATATCTATTAGTGTTACTTATTCCAATTGGAATGTTTCTTTCAGGTTGTAACTCTTGCAGTAAACCTAAAGACACAACAATTAACTTACGACTGCAGTGGATACCTCAAACGCAATTTGCAGGATATATTGTGGCTAAACAAAAAGGATTTTATGAAGCGGAAGGATTAAAAGTAAACCTTAATCCAGCGGGTCCTGATTTAAAACCTCAGGTAACAGTTGCAAATGGTTCGGATCAAATTGGTATTGGTGTACCGAATCAAGTTATTTCAGCAAGAACTAATGGAGTGCCATTAGTAACTATTGCTCAAATTTTTCAAGATTCTCCTAATAGATATGTACTGAAAAGTCAAAATAAAATTGACAGCTTAAAACAATTAAAAGGGAAAAAGATAGGATTATGGCTTGGAGGGGACGAAGCAGAATTTGTATCAATGCTTAAGACGGCAAATATGACTTTAAACGATGTAACAGTGGTTGCACAAGAATATTCAGTAGCGCCTTTTTTACAAGACCAATATGTTTTATCAATGGTTACGGTATACAATGAATTAAACCTAATTCAAAAGGAAGGTTACCAAGGGGACAGATTGCAAATATTATCTCCTAAGGATTATCATTCGGCTATTTTGGGTGATATGATATTTACTACTGACAAATATATTAAAGATAACCCAGGAACAGTTCAAAAATTTCTGACTGCCTCAATCAAGGGATGGAAGTATTGTATAGATCATCCTGAAGAAGCATTAGATATTGTAATGAAATACAATCCTGAATTGAACAGAGATGAACAAAAATATATGTTAACCGCATGTATTGGTTTGATAAAGACTGGTAGTAGTCTCACAAATGGCATCGGGTATATTAATGAAGATGATTATAGTAATGCTCAAAGAATTTTAAAAATTTCTAAGCAGATTGATAAGGAAGTTGATATCAAAACTACGTTCAATCTTTCCATCTGGAACGAAGTTCCAGATAGTGTTAAAGTTTTAAAATAATTAAAGATAATTGATATAAGAGAAGCCGCCTCAAATTGAAGCGGCTTCTTTATTTTGCTGTATGGGATCTTCCCATGCTTTCAGAATGAAAACCTGATGTCCTAATTAGACTAACAACATAATCTTAAAATTAATATAAAATTTGGGAAAAACAAATTTTACTTATTCTAAACTTATTATTAACTCTAAAAAGGTAGTCCTTCTAACCATATAAACCAACCTTCTTAAAGAAATTTAAGTCGAATTGATTTACTTACTCAAACAAATATGCGTGCGATTTCGTACTTTCAATGATATAAACCATGCTTCTATTATGGGGTCATTGAACAATATTCTATGTGCTTTTTTAGCAATATCCCCTATTTTCTATTTAAACGCTCAACAGTCGTATGATCCCTTCCAATATGGAAACTCTCCCAACCCGATTCAACCACCCTATGTCCCAAGTCTTGAGCAATTGCGCAATAACTCTCAGACGCAAATAAATTCTACCAATTATGAGGCGATGAAAAAAACAGGATATGTTAGTCCACCCACCCAAGCTGATATTATTGCCAATCAACAAAGGCAGTTGCAAGGAAAACCACCTAAACTTTCAAAACAGCAAGAGTTGGAAAAAGAGATGACAAGTTTACTACAAGAATTAACCAAAAATAATCAGTTAGCACATGAGGAAGATTATTATCATTCATCAAAATACTTAAATGATTTACCTAATTATGTAAAAGCAAAAAGTCGTATCAAAGATATGCTTGATGGTAAAATTCCTCTATCGGTAAAAGATGCTTATTACCTTGCCGAATCTGCTTATGGAAATGTACCGCTCACGTACGAAGAATACAATAAACTCATCGCATCCGTTTACAAGCATACATCCTAAAGATGACAAATCTTCGAAGTATAAATCGCTTTCAGGAGGTTTGTTTCAGGAGGTGTTTGAACAAAAGAAATATGAACCATATGGACATTTCATATTCAATACGACAACCCTAAACATATCAAAAATAGACAGCAAAGCCGAAGATAATCTTTTAATAGATCCTGTTGCATTTGCCTATGATTTTGGAGCGAGAATATATGATGCGAGACTTGGTAGATTTTTGAGTACTGACCCATCGACTTCCAAATTTCCTGGGATGAGCCCTTACAACTCATTTAATGACAATCCTGTATTATATGTTGACAAGAATGGCAGAGAGCCTGACCGCAACCAAGCAGGTACAATCTCTGAAGCAGTTGCACAGTGGAAAAACCTTAAAAATCCGTCATCTTGGACAATTATGAAATACATCCAGACTGATCCTAATGCCGTAAGATACGTCTATACAGAGAAAGGTGGATGGATAGATTTACAGCATTATTGGGGAGCAATTAACTATGGTAAAGCGGCGATGGACGCATTAGAGCCAGCAAGTGGAAATAAATTCTTACAAAATCATGTTTTAGGAAAAGGATCAAATGAAAGCTATTATTCTTATGAGGATTTACCCTCCAATAAATTTGGCTCAGAAGCTCCTATTTGGAAAAAAGAGCATGTTGTAGTTAATAGGTATGGAACCACTGTTGAAAGTATGAAACAAGGTGCTGAATTATTTAGTGCTGTACAAAAACAATTCACTGATGCAAAAGCAACAGAACCTGAACAAGCACCAAATTGGAGAGGTATACCATTTCAAGATCATACACAATTAAGAAATAGGTTGCCAGATGATTGCAGTGATAATAATTGTGAAGAAATAAAAACGGGAGATTTTATACCTCAAAATCACACGAGTGAACCATATAATTTAAAAGATTTTGCGCCAGCAGCAAGTAGTATAAACAAAGGAAATACAGTAGTTGGAAATACAGGACACTAAATATTTTATGAAAAACACGTATTGGTTAACTATAGTTATCATAATTATATTTCTTTCTTCTTGTACAAGAAAATTAGATTATGAAAAAAACAAATCAGAATATGATCTAATTGTTAATTGTCTTTTAAAAAACTATCCAAAATTATATGATTCAATAATAAATACACCTCTAAAAGGTTCTATTTATACCGATGATTTAAAACTAATTTGTAAAAAATGTAATTTTAAAGTAGATAATGTAATGGATGATATAGAATCTATTAATTTGTATGAAGATACAACCATAGCATTTTATCCAAAGTGTAGTGGTAACAATATCATTTTACTTATTTATTCATCTAATCCATCCTCTCTTGACATTAGAGATATAGTATTAGCCAAATATGACAATAGATACAAAGCCTATAAGCAGATTAACAGCCATTGGTTATACATTAAAGGAAATATTGGCATGGCTAATTGAGTATAAAGTGATTCCTGATGATAAGATTTTATCTAAACCGAAAGTAGACCAAAACTAAATGCTTGGTGATTTTATTGATAAGAATCTTGATATTTATTTGGAGAAAAACTATTCCGAGTATATAGAAAATTGGCTCAAAGTAAGGGATGGTATTATCGATCAGGAAGATACTAGTAAGATTTATTGGCAAACAATACAATCGATCGCCTATTCATATTTCGAACTAGGAGATAAGATAATGGCGTCCATATATTATAAGATGCTAATAGACCATTATACATCCAATAAAATGACCGAGAATAAAGACTATTTCCAGTCTTTAGCATTCTATTATGTTTGTAACAAACACCAGAATATTTTCTTTAAGCACCGAATACTAAGTATACTGTCTAAGTTTGACAATCTTTATCAAATTGAAAAGAATAAATTGGAAGCACAATTAACTATGTATTACATGAAGGGAATTATCTTTTTTACATTTATTCTTTGTGGAATAACTGCAATCAAGATTCTTTTACAAGAAGTGTATAATTGGAAATGGGGTATAGTTTATTCTATAGCCATAAGTGCTTTATTAATCTATTGCCTTATTTCAATATTTTTTAGCACAATAAATAAGAAATTAATTGGCTTTTTGTTGAATAGTATTACTGACAGGGTTTCTTTGTAAGAATAATTCATTAGGTGTGAAATTGTCAAGATTATTTTATAAAAGAAAAGTCATACTATCCATTTATACTATTACCCTTATTTTAATGTGGTTTTGTGTTCAATATAGGAAAAATGACTACATAACTGGAACATATCTTCTTGTATACATTTTCGTACCAATACTTTTAATTCAAGGGTTATTATTAGGAATCTCTGAGATGGCTCACAATAGACTATTTACAAAAGTAACTTACACCATAATCAATATTGTTTTTCTTTGTACCCTCATTTTTACGATCGATTACATTATGAGAGGAAGATGATTAACGATTTTATTAATAAAAATTCAAATAAAGGTCCGAAAATATTATTCCTTAATCACCTTATAAATATTAGCATTCACATCATAAAAGGATGATCTGAGCAATTGACCATTTTGAACACCTACAATATGCCCAAGACGGAAATCGCCATCATTGGGAAACTTCGCAGCATCTGCTTTAAAATTTACCGACCCCATAAACTCTCCTCCAATACCTACACTGCCTATTATATTCTCGGTTGAAAGCATAAATATTACACAAGACCCTCCGATCATTTTGCAAATTAATTCATATACGCCTGTCATTCCTTTGTCCTTTTCTTGAACAGGATGGAATTTGTCAACTATCCGTATCGGCAAATTTCTTAAAGATTCTTTTGTTTCGGTTAAATTAAGATTCATCAATTTCCTTAAACTTTCATGGTCTGCATATTCTCTAAAGGTTTCTCCATAAATGAAGTAACCTGCCGCCAATATAACTTTTGCTGTAAAACAAATCCTTAAAAATCGATCAAATTGAAACGTGGATGTAATAGTTAAACCTTTAATTTCATCTTCTGTAAGAATTCTTTTTTCTATCGGGTTGAAGATCTCAATTCTCTCCTTTGAGAAAGTTACTTGCGCAGGAATATCAGGATCTTTTTTATTCCCAATTTTCGATTTCTTAATGACTGGCTTCACGGGCTTTTTACTATGTCCCCTAAAATCATGGTGGCGCCTAATTAAGCTGATTAAAAAATCATTTGCTAACTTTCCATCAACTGCAGTTCCTAGATCAGCATTCTTTTGTGCATCCACCTGAATCGTAAATTCATCACATCCTCCAAGCGACAACGGAATAATATGTTCAGGATTGGCTTTTTCGTCCTCTATTAGCTTATCAGTATAGATACAGTATATCTGTCCCATTTAAGATAGTAATTGTGTTCAATACGACAACAGGGTTATAAAAATAATTGTTATTGTTCTTCAATGTCTATAATCAAGGATGGTTTTAGATATAATATTGCAATGGGGAGTAATAACCCAAATAATAATGCAACCACTCCTATTAATATCTTACTTTCCTTAAATAAAAAGGTAAATATTGCATTCGCACCTACGCTTATAGAAATAAAAATTAAATATAAAATCAAAAGTCTGCAGAGCATAAAAACTCTCTTTTCCTTAATAAAATTTATACTTCTCAAACTTATCATCTGTATTGCCTTATGATATAGTAATTCTCCAACAAAAATACCATACAACAAAAAATCGTTCTTTTTCCCAAGCTTAATTATTCCTGCGCCACTATAGCCTTCATATAAATCCACGTTAGCTATTTTGTAGATATCGCTATATGCTAATAAGACATCTATTTTACATTTCGCTGGTAATATTATTTTTACTGAATCCAATATTTCCTCTTTAATTACTTCTCCTTGTTTGTCTACTTCTCTGTAATCATCATAAGTATATATGATAACACCTTTAATTTTCGATAAGGAGCTATTCTTTAATTGCTTTAAACTTAATAAGAGTTCTTCTATATGGTAACCTGCTTGATTATTGTCCTTGTAAACGTAGTGTACATCTAGATTTTCGGAGTTATTTATAATGGGTTCAATTATTTTCCCAAAACCTCTGTCCAAAAGTAAATATCTAATATTATTCTCTCTAATGTAATCATTCACACTAACAGCTGCTTTTTGATAATCATTATTATCAACCTCTAAATAATGTGGAAATAATTCTATTAAGGATTCATGTTTATATGTTTTATCTGCATTGAAAAATCTTTTTTTTACCATTTTGGCTATGATAAAATTATCATCGAGTATAAGAATATCGACCCTTTTCATTTTGAGATTATTTATTCAAAAATAATTTTTGCAGCCTTCTATCCGATGCAATTATTTAAACAACATCCTGTCCACAAAATGCAAATCCTTAGGATTATAATAGCTTAATGCCCATTTATTATTTTCATATAAGGTAAGTGATTTTTTCACCTTCGATGTTTTCGCCTTTTCCATATTTGCATTCCTGAAATGGAAATGATCAACAAGTGCCATACCCTCAAGTGCAAATACGGTGGCAATATCAGTATCATGTATCTCTAAAAGGTTGTCACCGTTTTGCTGCTCACCTAAAAGTGCAAGATTACTTGATCCGCCCCATACGACAGCATCCGGAGTGTTAAAACCACAGACAATAAATTTATGGTGAATCTGATGCCCCAAACCAATACTTGCTTCTTCATTAAAAGGCGGAGGCAACAATACTTTGGATGATTTACCTGTAACTTTTATACCTGTTTTAGAATTTGGTTTATATAGGAAGAGATCCGTAGTCGAATCAGAGATGCCCATACTAAAGACCTTATTGTTTTTATGTAATGCCTTTAAAGCAGGAACAACCGGGCCGCCGGATTTATCCAATTCCATCACAGCAAAAATTACGCTGCTTTTTTCCTGTTTTACCCTAGCTACTAAAGCGTTAAGAGTGGTATTGGCAAATGGCTCGTTGTGGGGTGCGAATGTAATCCTCATATCTGGTAATCCGCCTCCATTAAAGGGATATACTTTATCCGCAACATCAGAAGATTTAAACTTGTTGGAATTCATTTTATCCTGCCACGCTTCGTTAAAGATATCGCTGTAAATTCCCGCAACTTTTGCATTGTCAAAAACAAATACGTGGTTTGAGTTTACATATATACCTGTTATTGAAAAATTAGTAGACCCCATTAATACCTTTATTGCTTTATCCTTACTCTTAACAATACACACTTTATTGTGTTGGAATCGTGTAAATTTACCTCGCTGTATTTGCGCAGGTTTCTTTGCTACCTTATTAAATTCCTTTTCAAAAAGATCTTCAGGCTTTGGAGTACTTGTACTGTGGTGGAGAGTAGCGTTGTCTAATAACACACGCACACGCCCTTGTTTTGCTAAGCTTAGAAGCGCTTGCACTATATCCGGCTCATTAAGGTCATAGGCAAATACATCCAAGCTCAAACCCTTTGTTTTGCTTACTTCTTTTAATATGGAAAATATTTGCTCTCTAGCGGTAAAACCCGACCATGTAAATTCATCTTTAAATGAATATTCATCCCCATCATTATTCTTGCCCGCTATTAGATTTGTATCAAATACCAAATCTTTATTCTTCGCTGGTCTCAAAATTGCTTTCTTACCAAAATGACTTTCAAAAGCTTGTGATTGTACAAAACCTCTCGTAAAGCCAAGTGAAAGTTTCCCCTTCACAAAAGGCTTCACATCAATCATTATATCCACTCCCAATTTCGGATCAATAATATCAAGCTTGTTATTTTCATCAAAATATCTCGGCGTTATCGTATAGGTATATCTCCCAAAGAATACAGAATCACCTTGGTGAAAAGCTCCAGGCACATGCAACCATCTGAATTTCTGGATTGGCGCATTAATGCTTGAGTAAGCAGGTTCGTTTTTATTCTGTGCATGATCTTCCGGATTGGCAAACTGCAGCTTATTATATAAATAATAAGCAGAAGTACTGCCTGGCTTACATGCAATGGTAAAGCCGGCGAATTTATCAAGATTCGTTTTATTAAGATCAAATGCCAGAAGCGTTTTGGCATCTCCTTGATAAGCTTTTACACCTAGAGTATCATTTTTTTCAGAAACAAACATAATAATCAAGTTTTATAGTTAGAAATTAGATTAACACATGTGATACTGCAATAAGTATAATCGTATCCTAAAAAATAGCTTAAAGATCATTTTGGAGAGTATTTGAATGAGTGAACGGTCATAATACTGAGTAAGCGGTTCTATTTTTACATATGTATCTAAAATTTCATTTTTCTTTTTCTGTGTTAAACGAGAAGCGTTTAATAAAAGATAAGTGTCTTATTATATCATTCCCACTATATTCTTTTATTCTTTCGATTACGGGTGCATGATTTATCAATTCGTTATAAAACTCAGTTCCTGAACTAGAAGAATACAGTTTAAATATATCTTCAAGTAGTGATGTTTTATTTGATTTTATTAGATCGAAGAATTCATGCGAATCTGCTCTATACTTACCAATATTTAATGCGAGATTAAACAAAGTGCAAATAATCTCCTTTTCACTTTTATTATTTCCCAAACCTTCATACGCCTTAATTAATCTGTACATATTAATATAACGCTTAATCGTACGTGGTGAAGAACCCACTAAATGGGACATCTCTTTAATATAAATTAATTCTTGTTCTGTTATTTTTAAATCATCTGGCCCTATGTCTTTTTTTGATAATACTTCCTTTTTTGAAATCACGCTGCTTCCCACTGACAATTGCTCTTCTTTGTCTGATTGTGTTTTTTCATGTGTTATAATAGTCTTGTTAATATCAGGATTATAAATTATATCTTTAGCTAGCAAGCTTTCAATCATATTATCTACTACTTCTTTTGACGCTTCTTTTAATTGGAATGGAATTTGAAAAATCTTCTCAAGATATTCATTGGGCTCAATGGGTTGAATTTTATGACTAATAATTTCCCCTTCCGTATGCAGTTTATAATACTTAGATCGTTCACTTTGGAATAGCGCATTAGTTACACACCTTTTATCAACTCCGACTACTACAATAAACAACGGGAATGCCATTAATAAATGTACAGCCTGCAATACTTCAAGTACTTTCTCGTCCGAGCAACGATCTAGATCATCTATATACAGAATGATTCTTTCTATTGGTTCTCCATTAAATTCAGCTTTTATTTTTTGAAGCTTATTTTTTCGTTCTTCTAATTGCTTCTTTTCTATTTCAGGTAGGGATGGATTAATCTTTTGGTCTACAAAAAGTTCACTTAGAGTTTCAAGGTCTTTTCTTATTACCGAAACAATTCCAAGCTTATCGGTATAATCCTTACTAATAGAACGTTTCTTTATGAAATCAGCCAAAACAATTTTCTCCAATGCGTGTGTTAAAGAATAATCAATTCCTTCTATTTCATTGTCTAACTTTTTAATCTCAAGTTGGAGCTTGTCTATTTCATTTGATGTAGTTTCTTTTTCTATCTGTGCCTTAGTTATCTTATCCTGATGGATTCTTTCTGTTTCTTTCAACTTTTGATTAAAAACTAACTGAACATTTAGTGCTTTATCGACATACGGTTTAAAAAAACTGTAGGCGGCACGAATCTTTATAATTACAGCTGACAAACCAAACACTACTGTAACTATAATGGAAGTTGAGCGACTCACTAATTTATTAAACCATCCAGAATCTGCAACAAGAAATAAGTTCAGTAGAAACAAAATAAATATAATTGTGCCAATTAGCTGGAAGCCACTTAAAGATCTAAATTGATTCATGTAGTTTTTGAATGAATAAACCTTCTTTTGAATATCTTCACGCGCAGTTTTTTGAAGTATTTCAGGCGTAAGCCCTAATCTTTCTAATTGTTCTGCATACTTGTCTTTAATTTTTAATTCATTCCAAATTAAATCTACCCTATCAATCCAACTTTCGACAATTAACTTCTTAATTGTCTCATCTAATTTTTGTTTTTCTTTCTCAATATCATTTTCAAGCGCTTTCTTCTTCTGTTCTAGTCCATGTTTTTTATTAAGAATATTCGTTTTTTGTCCTTTAATAAATTCTAATTCATTAGACAATTTTTCTTTAATCTCACTTTTTACAGCATTACCTTTTGAAAGACCTGAGATATATTCATCTATTTTTTCAAAGATGCAGGTCATAAAACCTACCCATAAGTTAGCATCTAGATAAGCCCACGCATTAAATGAGATGTGAAGTATATTTTTGCAATAATAAAGTTCATCTTCATTGTCTTTTCTTACAATACGTGATTCAGAAAGTTGCTTTATTCTTAACTGTAGATGATTAATGAAAAAACTCTTGCCAGACCCCCAATCACCAAATAGGGCAATTGCTAATGGGGGGCTTAAATTACGCTGAGCTAGTAGTCTGGCAAAAACCTCAATTTCATTAGAAATATCTAATAAATCATCTGGAGAGAAAGCCGTGTCATTATCTAATTTAATATTTTCAGAAGATCTACCCCATATTTCAATATCAAGCAACCCTGCATTATAAATTGTTTCACGGCCGATAATATGTAATATTGTATTTAAATCTTTTTCAGTAAGGCGATCTATCGTATTCCTATAATACCCTAAATTTGGTATATCAACTTTAATATTTTTAACCTTCCAATCGACTTTAAAACTTTGTCCATCATTTATATTATCAATAATGCGGCCTATTGCCTTTATGCGAAGCGTACTAATATTATCACGTGCAAATGTTGATTTAATAAATATTACATCATCCTTTTTTACTAAATTGATAATATCTGCATATTTATCTTCGTAACCAGTTTTCCATATGCTTTGATCATAAAATACTTCTGCCTGTTCTTCTCCATTCCAATTAGTACCTACCAAATAAAAATTTCCTTTATAGTTCTTAAAAGCTTTGTCAACTGCCTCATGTTCGGTCACATTAGTGAGATTAATCTTATCCAACAATTGTTTTCCATTATCATCATCAGGTAATGAAAGTATAAATGTTACACTTGTGGGATACTCCGCAAGGAATTTATTAATTGTTTTGACAGTAATGGAATAGCTTTCTTCTAAAGTTAATCCCCCATCTCCCGAACCCATCAATGGCAGCCAAAGAATTTTATTATGAAACCAAGTGTGAAACTCAGTTAGTGTATTGTATAAGTTCTTTTTAAGATTGTCTGAAGTATTGCCGGCACCAAGGGTAACAACAAATAAAATTGACCTCTTCCCCGTTTTAGACAATGCACTAAAACCCGCAATCAATTGATCTTGCTTAGGTAATTCTTTTTCAGAATACCCAAACTCTTTTAGTACATATTGATTTAAACGCCCTGGAGAACCATCTGAGTCAATAGAGGTAAAAGCGATATCAGATTCTTTAGGAGAAGCTCCCATTCTGACTTTATAATTACCGTTAATTCTTTCCATTAAGTTCCTAATAATACTTTATATTATTTAATAGATTTTCTAAACTTCTTGAAGCATATGAAAAAATTTAAGAAAATATTATTCTGTGTACTTCGCCTTGTCTTAGAAAAATACAAAAAAAATGTCTAAATGCGATATAGCGTTATCAAGAATCAAATAAACTCTATTAGCTCTTCTATCCTTACCTTAATTGTCTATAGATATATTGTTATCCAATTCTTCATCGGCGTGATAGTCATATTCCTTGTCATTGTTTTTCAGATCGGCATCTCTTAATTGTCTAAATTCAATCGTGGTATCCAAAGCGTCTATTTTTCTATCGTCAAAACCAAATGTGTTAAATCGCATCCTCCTATCACCTTCGATGCCGTATTTCTTACCTCCTCGATCGTATATCTTCAATCCTTTATCTTGAATACGTTTATAAAAATCTTTCTTAGAAGTAGACTGTTTATAAATCTTAGTCAGGAGTTCTTTTGTACGTTCTTTCTCACTTAGTTGTTTGGTACGTTTTGTAAATTGGTATTCACTTTCACTTACAAACTCCTTTTTCTTACTCGTATCGTGATTGACAATACTATTGGATAATTCCGAATATTTTTCAATTTGGTATTGTTGTATTTCTTTTTTGATATTCTTGAATTCATCTCTTGAAATTCGAGAGGCTAAACCCGTTTCGATTTTCGTTCCGCTGATACAGAAATGTACATGCCAATGAGTTTTATCTCTATGTGGCACCGCTACAAACATTGAATTCTCACCCCTTAATTCTATATACTTCTTTGCCATATCTTGCATCTTGCCAACCGTCATATTTTTAGTGTCTTTATTACTCCAACTTAATACCTCATGATACATTCTAACTGAATTAGAACGATGATGGAGCCTGTTCTCTTCATTTTTCTCAAACTGTTTTGTCATTGATCTTATCGTTCTTCCTGTTACATTATGTTTCAATACAAAAGAATCGCCATATTCATCTTGATAGCGGTCTTTATCGTGCATCATATAATTCAATAATTGCTCCCACGTTTTTGTTTTTCTGCTAAGGCTTTTGACGATCATTATAGTGGTTAATAATAGTGTGTAATTCTTGTATATATTCAGGATTCTTTTCTATTTGCTCCTCTATAAGTGTGCTTATTTTCGGTGCTTGTGTAAACGATGTTGTAATTGTTTTTCCCAATTGGTCAATAATAGTAAGAGTAGCATCATAGTTTTTATTTATTCCAAGCCAATTTTTTGCATCTTTATCGGCAATGGTTTTAAGTTGTTGTTTACAGTTGATAAGCAATTGTTGAATGTGTCTTAGAATATGAGCATGTGGAATGACATAGGTATTTGATATATCGGCTTTCACGGCTTGTTTAATATACTCCGGAATATTGATGCCGTTATACTTTGCCTGGCTTCGTAATCTGTCTAATTCCTGGATTTGAAACGATACAGTAAATGTTCGTTTGGCATTACGTTTACTGCGTTTTAATTGTTTATCATATTCTCGCCAATATTGTTGTTTTGCTTTTTTGATAATAGTTTCATCTCTGGTTTCTAAGGCACCTGTTTGAAATAGATAATTTCTAATTTTACTATTCCTTTTTAGTGTACGCATTATTGATATTCAGTTATTAATTCGACCTCTTCATCATCCAGTTTCCCTTTGATATTTGGAGTGGGTATTTGAGTTCGCAACTTTAAAAATGGATTGTTGTAAAACGGTGTTAATTGTAGCTTCATGGGATTATGGTTACCACAAATAAGTATTGCTCTATCACGTGGCATCATTCGTATCTCATCAGGTGTTGCAAGCTCACGAATCTGCTTTTTACCTGTTTCTTCTAAATAATGATACTTGCGCAAAGTCCTGGATAATTCCTCTGAGGTAATATGATCTAAACCTGCAAAGTAGAGTTTAGCAAAGCAGTTCATACGGATAGCATTTGCTTGTTCTTTTCCGTAAATATTAATCAACTGTTGAAACGATTGTAGTATGCAAAGAAGCGAACCTTTATACTTTCTTATGTTTGCAATTATGATTTCAAGTGAGGGTAGGTATAAGCTACTTAGCTCATCTAAAATAAAGAAAACGTACTGATCATCTTTTTCAGGTAATTTAGACATTAATACTTTAGTAGTCTGCTCAAAGAAGATACTGATGAGAGTTGAATAATACTTGAGATCACTTGTACTGGAGTGTAAATAAATTACTGTTTTCTTTTTCCGTAACGATTCTAAATCTAATGTATCGGCACCGGTAACTTTAGCTACAATGGGATCTGCAAAGATTTGTAAAGCGCTTATAGCTGTTGCAATAATAGATGTCCTTAGTTTGGTATCTTGTGCAATAAAACTCTTATAATCTGAAATGATATCGTTTGCATTTGTCTGAGCCACTAACTTATCTACCTCTTTCGGTTCAAAGCTTAATAGCTGTATGATGTGGCGAATATTCGCAAAATTTTGATACTTTACTTCATGGTGTAAGAGTATGCGAATAGTAAGTGCGATTAAGTTACTTGCGCTCAAATTCCAAAACGGATCGTTAGGATTCTGTAATACATTCCTTACTAACATCCCTGCTACCTTTTGTGCATCTGCTGTTCCATAGATTCGAGCAATAGGATTATAAAATGTATTATTGATTTTTGAAAAGTTAATCACATGGATATCGTACCCTTGTGAAGCCAAATACCCTGCTGTTTTTAAATATTGTTCACCACTTGGGTCGTTGCAAATAATTGAACCTTCAATTTTCAAAAGTGATGGTATACTAACTACCGTACTTTTTCCCGCTCCGCTTGGGGCACATACCAAAACATTTGGCTGTGAGCGAGCTAATGAACGCCTACCGTCAAGACAAAACCCTTTATTATACTTTGATAACACCTCATAATAGGTGATAAATTCTGCTTGATAAGAATGGTCTTTTTTCGTTAGTAAATCTATAAGCGAGTCTATAAAATTTGAGAATCCTTGTAGAAATTCTTGAAATATTGGCACAAAGTAGTTTCTTGTATAATAGACTAGCTTGTTAACTGCGTCCTCTAATGCTCGTTTAATATTTGTTCCATCCATGTGTTTAATGTTTTGATGAGTAATTCAATAATCCGACCTGTTAAATAGAGTACGAGAATACAGGCTCTTCCAATAATTTTGAGTAGTTGAAAAAGCAAGTCTAAAAAGATACTATCTGACTTCATGGCTATAAATTTTTAAATAACTATGTTTGATGCTATATGAACGGTATAATGATGTCTTTCAAAAATATCTTTGAATAAGTTAGACATCATGTAAAAACGGCTATCCTCTTCATCTGATTTTGCTTGATAAATAAAGTATATCTCGACACCTTGTCCATCTTCTAATTGTATTTGTTTCTCTAAGCGTTCTATTACCTTTTGAGGCTCTTTTTCTAATTGTATAAAATCACTATCTCGATATACCGAAAATATTTTGTTTTCATTTAAATCGGACTGCACAACAATTATTTTCTTATACGCTTTTGAATGCGCAAGTTTGTTTGCTGATTTTACCAAAGGCTCATAGATGGAAGAACGAGTTCGTCCACTATCTTCTTTATATAGCAACTGTAAAGTATTATCAATATTACTTTTAAATGTTGTTATATCTTTCTCTCGCTTCTTTGGATTTGAAAATAATATGAATGTATAAGGCAATTGTACTGTTAACTCTTTATTGTACTCAAGATTTGTTATTGTATTAAAGCGTACAATATTCTTTTGCCAGAGATGTGTATCAATGTCTAATAACTGTGTAATGTCTTTAGTTTGTATTAATTCTTCTTGGGCTTCTTCGGTTTTATCTATTAATACAAGTACTTCGTTGCCATGAACACTTTTTGTAAGCATAGGATAGAGATGCATAATACCCAAAGAAAATATCAAAAGTGCAATGAATATACTAAGAAGAATGATTTTAGTTTTCATTGTTATTGTGTTTTAAAAAGTTAGAAACTTTTTCATCTTCGTTATTAATATCAAGCGGTGGAATGGGTTGATTAAATGCTAATGGGAATACATGATCTGTCCTCATTTTCGTATTAATTTCGAAGAAATTTGCAATACTTTCTTGGTACATTGCTTCAATTCTCTGAAGCAGTATCGCTTGGTAATGTCGCATCTGAAGCCTGTATCGCGCTACTGCATTTTTACTTTCTTTAAGAGCTTCAAGCTCTTGTTCTTTGGCCTTTACTTCAATATTTTTTTTACTTAAATCATCTTTCATCTTTTTATAATCCTCACAATATTTTATTTCTTCCATACTCGGATAGTATAAAAAGATGTAGTAGGCGCTTGAACAAATTAGCACTATGTTTATGACTATATATACCAACGGATTTGAAAAAAGTGTTGCATTTTGAGTAGGGTTATCAGTAGTTACACCGGCATAACGGAGACCACCAAGTATTACTGCAACAATAAATAATAAAGCACCAACTATCCACAATTTCAACTTTGATTTATTTTTATTATCTCTGTAATCAAGTACTGTAGCTTTAATAAGAAATAGGGTTCCAATCCCACGCTTAAACCAAGCACACAAGCGAAGACATAGTTATCATTCATTACATTGATAAAAGACGCCGTATATCCAACAACATCTATTGCCCCTATTATCCATAGGCTCAATTTTTTCCATTTTAAACTATCTAAGTTAATTGGGTTACTTGCTCGTTTAAATGCATTATCCAATTGCCACCTCTCTTTTTCTAAAGCAGTCTTTTCTTCTTCGCATTTTTTTATATGCTCATCAAGCTTTCCTATTTCAAGAGATCCGTTCAAAAGTTGTAGTTGTCCGCTAATACGTAAAGGAACCTCTGACTTGAGCTTAAGATAAAAGGCGCGAATCTTGCTTAGGAACGGCAACATACTATCCATTTCTTTAGGATAATTTTTTTGTGCATATCCTGTTGCTATGCTCTTTACTTCTGTATGTAAGAACTCATTATGTTCATTGTTGAGTTCATTTTTTATCAACTGTATTTTTTCTTCTAATTCAGTTGATGTAAAAGTTTCTACATTATTTGTTATAGTATTCATTGCATTATTTTTAAGTTGTTTAAAAAGAACTATAAAAGGAGATTTTATGCATCTATATACAATAGGAACACTAGTAATTTGAGTATATCATGAAGTGTCTTGTAAATCAATGATTATTATATAGCTTCTGATCTTCATACTCTGTATTTATAGTTGGTTGATGATTATGATGCCTTCTGAAAATTCAACATACGCATTAGTATTCTTGCCAAATTCATGTTGAAGTAATACTAGGAGTTCGTTTACTAAAACCTGTTGAAGGCTTCTAAGTATTTGTTTTGAATCAAAATACCTTTTGCCTAAGAGTAAAGACAAATCATTAGTAGTTACAAAGTCATTTATCACAATCGACTTGTATTGTGTTAGATGGTCTTTTATCTTATTTAAGTGGCTAAAGAAGCGACCAGTAGTCATAGCAACTACTCTATCGCAAAAGGCAGTCTCATAACTATTACCGGCTATGTTATAGAGATTTGTTAGAAGAGAGGTTTTTAAGAACTTGATAGTGTTGATTTGTTCTTCCATAGGTATTCATTTTTAATTTGTTAAAAATGAAGTTTGGAGAAAACTAGCACCTGTGGAAAATGCATAGACAATAGAAAAGAAATATGTTAATGTCTATACAAAGACTTTCTTTTTTATGTCATTAAATCATATTTTTGTGATGCGTTGTTGGCTCAAACTTCCAACGTCTTGACTTAGTTAAGTCTCCCCCCATTGAGTGCCTAGCTCTTTGAGGGGGTTTTTACTTCTCTAAATCTTTTTCTTGATCATAATTTCTTAGTTTTTTAAATGATTCTAATATTGTTTTTTCCTTGTTCGGTTCAATTAATCCTCTGCTAAATCCTGACCAGTATTCATCCGTTACTTTGTCGAATCTACTTTTCAATTCTTCAGTCAACATTTGATCATACGAACTAATTATGTAGCCATCATTGAATCCTTTTGTAAAATTTATATCGTCAATTTGATTTCCCACCTTAGAAAGTATTTTTGGAATGATTTTCTAAATATTCTAATATCGAATCTCTATCATAGAGTACATTTTTTTTCATGGGCTGCGTAAATCGTATTTTCCCCTGGTCTCTTAATTTTTGCAATGTTGTTTTGCTTGTTATATTTAATTGGCACATTGCTTGGTCAGTGGTGATCCACTTATTCTCATAAATAGAATGCTGCTCCTTAAGATAATTCACTACTCTGTCAACTAACATTTGTAATGCCAAACTTTCAATACATATGACTTCTGAATCTTTCAAACTTAAAGCCTTTATTTCTATTAAAGGTTGTAAGAAAAACACATATTGTCAAGGGGCACCCAGAAATTTTATAGCTATAACTTATTGATTCATAATTAACTGTAAGTTAAGCTTAAAATAAACTGAATTTTATAGGTAAAATTTCATTAAATTCATTAGATAATTCTAAACTTCAACTATGGCCAGAATAAGCTATTTACATCCCGGAATAATTCCGCTAAAAGGCCTTATACTTCTATATCTTCGGAAGAATAATCTGCCTACCATAGATCTTATTCTCAGAGACAAAAAACTAATTGCTAAGCTTGGTATTAAACTTAAACATGATAAAATTATCTCCCGTGCTAGTGAGAATTTGGTTAAGAAAATACTGGGTTCTCCATTACAAAGAAATCAAGAAGAAAGTGTCGGTATTGATACTACAAGATTAAATTATTTAGCCAAAAGTGTATTTATTAACTATGGACTTACAGAAACTAAAGAATATCAAGTAGAAAATAATGATTATTGGAAAATATTTGAGAATAAGATTCTTAGTGTCCCAGAATATTTGAAAGATATAAATTCTAAGAAATACTATCGGTATTTATCTGATAAGGAAAAAAGATTAGTAGATGATTACATAGCAAGAAAGATAGGTGAGTTTATTAATAGTGATGATATTAATAACTACTGTGTATATTACTGGAATGATGAAAAGAGAAGTATAGAAACTGCAACTGTACAAATAAATAATTCTGAAAAAAGTGCAATCATAAAATATTATAGGTTTAATGGCAATAAATGGGAAACGAAATCCGTACAAAGGTCTGGCATTAAATTTTATAGCTCTAGTAGCACAATATTCTTAAACTTTACAGATGAAAATAGTGATAGTCACCATAGGACTGATATATGTTTATCCGTACATGGAGATTATAAGCAAATGCAATACTTAAAGGGGAGTTATTCAACATCTAGAAATAATGCGGATATGCCAGTGGCTGGCATTATATTATTTGAAAAGAAGGGCTCCTTTATAGATGCATATAATGCTGCGACAAAAACTATTATTGGAGATAAAATTGAAGTTCCTCCATACATATATTTTGATTTGATGGGTTATCGGTTTAATGTTGCCGAAACTACAAATATAACAGACTCTTCAAGATTAAGTACTCATGAAATTTATCAAATATTAAATGAAATTAAAGGTACCTACGTTTTTGGTTATTTAGAAGAATCATTAAAAAAAATACATAAGGGAATATGCTATATCGCTGAAAATGGGAGAGTAATAACACGTATACATTATGAGAAGAAAAAAGAAATTGAGGGATATGTAATTAATAGGATAAATTTTAATTCAGACATTATTCGTATTAGTAATTTTTATGACCATGCATTAGATCATAGTAAATTTGAATATACATTGAAGATAGTTAAAGATGATAACAAGAGAGTTACATATTTAGAAGGGATTTACTCAGGCGTACACGATTTTAAGCCCAAGTCAGGAGAAATTTACTTCATAAAAAAGGAATTTGAAACTTATGAACAATTAGAAAAAAATACCATCCCATCCAAATTTCATATAATAAATGATAAGGAGTATGCAGAAAATTCAGATGAATTTAAACTTATTAAGTATTTGACAACTAAAAATAACGATAGAAAATATCTTTTGTTCCCGAGATAGAATGTAAAACGATGCAATATATCAATCAAATCAAATAATACCAAAATAATACAAATAAATGGAAGTTTGTTTGTGTGAGGTTTGCGCAAAAAAAATAAGCAGTTAGTTTTTTATCGCTAACTGCTTATTTTATTAGTGGTCCCACTTGGGCTCGAACCAAGGACCCCCTGATTATGAGTCAGGTGCTCTAACCAGCTGAGCTACAGGACCAATGAATCTTACGATTCATAAATTGAAGTGCAAATTTACACTTTTGCGCTGAATATTAAAATGATATTTTAAATCTCAGAAATCATATATCGTCGCTAGTAGTGTTTCGCCAACCGCCTGCAGCGTGAGCTTGTCTATAATGTGCATGTCGTCCTTATGCGTATGCCAGTGCGCCGGGAAACCACTCTTCGTCGTATACGTCCTGCTGATAATATCTATCGTCGGGATCTTCGTCATCGTGTTAATGTAATAATGGTCATCGATAATCTTATCTGTTAGTTCTTTCTGGAAAAAATTTGAATAACCCAGCGCATCCGCCGTCCTCCATACGCGCTTCATAAAATCCGGCGCATATTCCATCGATACACCTTCATATGTGAACGTCGCATTCTTCGCTCCCACCATATCCAGTAAAATTCCATTATCCGCTTTGTAACCCGGCACATGCGGATTCACACTCCAGTATTGTGTCCCCAAACAATAATAATCTCCCTGCTTTTGCTGCGGCTCATCATCAGGCTGACCGTAATCCTCCACATCCAGCATCAGAATATCTACACCGATCTCCGGATCTTTTTTCTGTAATTGTCGTGCAACTTCTAATAACACCGCGACACCGCTGCCGCCGTCATCCGCCGCAATAATTGGTTTTAATTTTGCAGAATCACCCTGGTCTGCAAACGGACGTGAATCCCAGTGCGTGCACAACAGCAGCCTTCTTTTTACTGCAGGATTATAAGAACCGATAACATTGATACATGGCACACTCTTTCCGTTATATAATATCACATTTGTTTTTTGCGTGATGACTGTTGCGCCAAATTGCTTCAGTTTATTTTCCATAAACGTTGCGCACTTTTGCTGTGCAGCTGTCCCCGGTACACGAGGTCCAAAATCCACCTGCTGCTGGATCCAGACATAAGCGCTGTCGCTGGAGAATTCAGGTTTGGTGATTGTTTTGGTAGTGGTGGATTGTTCAGTAGTTTCTTCTTGTTGCTTTTGTTTACAGGAGATAACTGTGAAGAGAAGAAGTAAATAAAAAGCCCACAGACGACAGTCCACAGACGACAGTTTCTTTCTGCAATAAATCATCCGTGGACCGTGGACCGTCGTCCGTGGACTTTTTCTACACCACCTCATACGTCGTATTTTCTTTACTGTCCTTAATTACGATACCCGCTTCCTTTAACGCATCGCGGATCTTATCTGAGGTTGCCCAGTCTTTATTGGTCCTCGCACTGTTGCGGATATCGATCACCAGCTGCATCACTTTATCCAGCGCATCATTATTCCCCGAAATATTTTCTTCTTTCAATCCCAATACATCAAAAATGAAAGCGTTGTAAGTCGTAAGTAATAAGTCGTAAGTAGCCTGCGAAATATTAGCACTCTTCCCGGCGTTGAAAAATATATTAATATGCGATGCGAGTTCATACAGCGACGCAATCAATCTCGCGGTATTAAAATCATCATCCATAAATTCTTTGCATGAATTACACAGCGCAATGATTTCTTTTTCTGTTTTTTCATCAGCAGCAACAATTTTTAATTCAGCCAAATATTTTACAGCATTCAATAATTTGCGCAATCCTTTTTCAGCATCCTGCAAACCTTTAATATTGATATCCAGTTCGGAAGAATAATGCGATTGCATAAATAAAAAACGAACCGTCATCGGCGAATAAGCTTTGTCTAACAGTATGTGATCGCCTGTAATTAATTGAATGGGAAGAATAGAATTTCCGAGCGACTTACTCATCTTCTGCCCGTTAAAATTCAGCATGTTTCCATGCATCCAGTATTTCACCGGCTCGCAATCGCACGCACCAACGTTCTGCGCGATCTCACATTCGTGATGCGGAAATTTCAGATCCATTCCGCCGCCATGAATATCAAATTGCTTTCCTAAATATTTTGTGCTCATCGCCGAACATTCCAAATGCCATCCGGGAAAACCTTCACCCCACGGCGATTTCCATTTCATGATATGCGCAGGTCCGGCTTTTTTCCATAATGCAAAATCTATCGAATTTCTTTTTTCTTCTTGTCCGTCCAAATCGCGGTAACCCGCCATCAGCTCATCAATATTTCTTCCTGAAAGAATTCCGTAATTGTGTTTTTTATTATACGCCTTCACATCAAAATAAACCGAACCATTCACTTCATAAGCAAAACCATTTGCAATGAGCTGCTGCGCCATTTCTATTTGTTCGATGATATGTCCTGTTGCAGAAGGCTCGATCGTCGGCGGAAGCAAATTAAACAACCTGCATACATCTTGAAAACCCACCGTATATTTTTGCACCACTTCCATCGGCTCCAACCTTTCCAGCTGCGCCTGCGATTCCAAACGGTTCACGCCTTCGCCTTGCTCGTTCGTTAAATGTCCTGCATCCGTAATATTTCTAACGTAGCGAACTTTGTAGCCGGAATACACCAGGTAGCGATAGATCATATCAAAAGAAGTAAACGTTCTTACATTTCCGAGATGCACATCGTTGTACACGGTAGGACCGCAAACATACAGTCCGACAAACGGGGGATGCAGCGGTTCAAATTTTTCTTTTTTACGGGAAAGTGAATTGTAAATATGAAGTTCGGACATGGGTCAAAGGTAGGAATTAGTCGTAAGTCGTGAGTCGTAAGGTGAAGAAAATTTTAGTCGTAAGTCATAAGTCGTAAGTCGTAAGAAATCCTCATCTTCAAATTATCTCATTTTTAAATCTTCAAATTACTTTACTCTCGCCGGATTGTCTTTCACAAAAGCTTCCCAGCCTGTATAATTCTTTCCGCCTTTGGGAATTCCTTTTAATGAAAAGTGATGACAAACCGCGACCGCCAATCCATCCGTAGCATCCAACTGTTTTGGTAGCACATCGGTTTTTAAAATATGTCCGAGCATAGCAGCGACTTGTTCCTTCGCAGCATTTCCATTGCCTGTAATGCTTTGCTTTATTTTCTTGGGAGAATATTCCTGTATCGGAATTTTTTGTGATAACGCCGCTGCGATCGCCATGCCCTGTGCACGTCCGAGTTTCAGCATCGCCTGCACATTCTTCCCAAAAAACGGCGCTTCGATCGCGAGCACATGCGGCTGGTATGCCTGCACGATCTCGAGGATCCGATCGTAAATACAACAAAGACGATCGTAATGATCGTCGAATTTTTCGGTATGGATACTCCCGATCGCGATCAGTTCCATCGTAACGCCATCCGACAAAATAATACCGTAACCGGTCACCATCGTGCCGGGATCTACGCCTAAAATAATTCGTTTGGAGATCACTTTGTAAAAATAGTATTTCACAAACAACCACAGCGATTTAGTTTCCACAATTTTGTAAAACCAGTTATCTTTGAACCCTTGACAAAATTTTTTAATAACAGGATATTAAATACCGCTATCAAAATTCTCATTTTGGGCGGATTGCTGTTTGTATTGTACCGGCAGCTGTTTTCCAATGAAAACCTCGATACTGCGTATCACCATTTCCTGCTTAATTTTCATGGCAATTATATTCTTTTGTCTTCGGTCATTATTTTGATGATGGTGAATTGGGGGATCGAAAGCCTGAAATGGAAATTGCTGATCGACCGGCTTCATCCTATTTCATGGCTGGAAGCGATTGAAGGCATTTTATTCGGCGTTACTTTTTCCCTGTTTACACCGAGCCGTGTGGGTGAATTCGGAGGAAGGGTTTTCGCCTTAAATACAGACCGCAAGGAAGCCATTGTATCCACTATCGTCGGCAGCTTATCGCAAATTGTCGTCAACCTTTCGCTAGGTGCACTCGCACTGCTTTTATATGCATTGCTATACGGAAACATTGACAATTACCTCTTGTTCGCTTTTATTTTTATATATATCCTGATGGTAGCAGCCATTCATTTTTGCTTTTACAACCTTGATGTCGTGAGTACGAAATTTTCTACATTTCCAATTTTCAAAAGAGCATACAAGTACCTCCACATTATCGATCTTTATTCCAACAAAGAATTCCTTCAGCTTGAAATATATTCAGCCATTCGATATATTATTTATTGCTTCCAGTTTGTATTGCTGTTGAAATTTTTCGGGTTTCATATTCCATTCTTTTTATCTATGATATTCGTTGCAGCAATCTTTTTTGTACAAACCATCAACCCCTTAAATATTGCATTAATTGATTTTGTTTTCCGCGGAGATGTAGCGATATATTTTCTCTCTTCATTTACAAATAACAAATTGGGAATTGTTGCAGCCACCTTTACTTTATGGTTTGTCAACCTCATCATTCCCGCGCTGATCGGCGGAATTTCCGCCCTGCGGTTTAAGTTTTTTAACGAAGAATAATATAAATTTTTCGTATCTTTCCACTGTAAATCAACTCAATGTCAGACACCGCACATTTGTTAGACGATTCCTTGTCTAAAGAAAATTTCCCTGCTGAAACTTATATTGCTGACAACGTCTCCGGTCATCCGAAACAGCTCGCGCTTTTGTTTTTCACGGAAATGTGGGAACGCTTTTCTTTTTATGGGATGCGTGCATTGCTGGTTTTATTTATGGTGCACCAGCTGAAATACGCGGATGTAAAAGCCAACCTGATCTATGGTACATATACCGCACTCGTTTACCTGATGCCTTTATTCGGCGGTATGGCTGCCGATAAGCTGATCGGTTACAGGAAAGCGATCATTTTAGGAGCGATATTGATGGCGGCTGGACATTTGATCCTTGCAATTCCGGCAGAATGGTCATTTTTTGCAGGAATGGCATTTTTGATTTCCGGGAACGGATTTTTTAAACCGAATATTTCCACGATGGTCGGAAGGCTGTATCGCCCCGGCGATGCACGACGTGACGGTGCTTTTTCAATATTTTATATGGGCGTTAACCTTGGCGCAGCAATCGGTGGATTGATCTGCGGATATATCGGTCAGGAGATCAACTGGCACTACGGTTTCGGACTCGCAGGCATCTTTATGATCGTCGGTTTGATCACGTTTTTATTCGGACAGAAATCTTTGGGCAAGATCGGCTTAACGCCCACAGATACCACTACAGGAACTGAAGTACCTGTATCTAAACAATCGCTGGTTTACCTCGCAGCACTTCTTATCATCCCAATATTTATCTTTTTATTCCATAATTATTCCGTTATGGGAAAGATCATGTTTCCCGTTTGCATAATTGCAACAGTGGCTATGATCGTACTGGCATTTCAACAGGAAAAAGAGGCACGCAATAAGATGCTCTGCGCTATCGTTTTGGTCGCATTTTCCGTACTATTCTGGGCATTCTACGAGCAAGGTGGCGGATCTTTAAACCTGTATACAGAAAGAAATGTGAATACTTTTGGTATGCCTGCAGCAGCAGTCAACAATTTCATCAACCCTTTTTATATCATCCTTTTAAGCTTTCCCTTTGCATGGATGTGGCTGAAGCTGGCAAAAAAAGATAAAGAGCCATCTGATCCGATGAAATTTTCATTGGCTTTCCTCCAATTAGGATTCGGATTTTTTCTCTTTGTTGTTGGTGCCAAACTGGCTTTAAACGGACAAGTTGGCTTCTTCTGGTACGCGTTGGGCTATTTGCTGCTCACAACCGGTGAATTATGCCTCTCGCCAATAGGTTTATCTATGATCACCAAGCTTTCACCAACAAAATATACAGGCATGATGATGGGTTTCTGGTTCTTGGCTTCTGCACTGGGACAACACCTGGCAGGCGTGATCGGCACCTTAATGGCAATTCCATCGGAAGGCGGTGCAACTACCGTCTCTGCAATAGAGTCTTTAAGCATATACAGCGGTGTATTTATGAAAATATTTTATGTGTCCATAGGCGGTGGTTTGGTACTATTATTGCTGGTTCCTATACTCAAGCGCTGGTCGCATGGCGTAAAATCGTGAAATGAAATATAGAATTTTAACCATATCAGGAATTGTTTTGCTTTTTGGATATTTCATCATGGATTCATTCAAAAACTCATCTTCATTAGAGGATCCAAACCGCGTTGTATTGGTTGGTGGTGATACGCTGGGAAGAGATTGGGGCGCACAAGCGGATGAAAGAGAAAGAGTAAAAAAGCAACAGGCGGAAGGAACAGCTGCGGACGACGACGGTTCAAATACTGCTTCCGTAAATGCAGGAACTCCCGCCGGTAATAAATCTTCCACAAATCAATTTTCTTCAGATAATCTTACACAGGGACAAGACCCTTACGAAAAACAAAAATTAAACTCTTCGGATTATTCTACTGTGATGGATGGCAATGGAAGAGAAGTGATCACAGGATATAATCCTGAAGAAAATGATAACCAGAATTTTGAAACACGTCATCAAAGAGAAGCAGGCAGGAACGAACCCACCATAAAGTATAAAGAATAACTATCTGTTATTATTTATTACATCATTTTCCGCATTTTATTTTTTCCCAACTATTCAGCTATCTTAGCGATTCAAATTTATTGAATGGAATTAGTTAATGGAATTTATCAGATCGGGGGCATTCCTGTCTTAGATATTTGCAAAGAATTCGGTACGCCTGTGTATGTTTATGACGCGTCAATTATTGAGCGTCAGTACAACAAACTCATGAATGCATTTCCGAATAAAAATATGAAGATCAGCTATGCGTGCAAGGCTTTAACCAATATCAATATTTTAAAATTTATAAAAAATCTTGGAGCGAAAATCGATACGGTTTCTATCCAGGAAGTGCAATTGAGTTTGAAAGCCGGCTTTGAAGTACAAAATATAATGTACACGCCAAACTGCGTAAACATTGATGAGATCATCAGGGCCGTAGATCTGGGCGTACAAATTAATATTGATAATATTTCCATCCTCGAACAATTCGGGCACCTGTACGGGAATACTTATCCTGTGTGTATACGCATCAATCCGCATATCATGGCAGGAGGAAATAAAAAGATCTCCACCGGGCATATCGATTCAAAATTCGGCATTTCTATTTACCAGCTTCGTCACCTCGAGCGTGTGGTGGCTTCCAACAATATTAAAATAAACGGACTGCATATGCATACGGGTTCTGACATTTTAGATGCGGAGGTTTTTCTTCGCGGCGCGGAAATTTTATTCGAAGCGGCACGCTCTTTTAAAGAGCTTGAGTTTATGGATTTCGGCAGTGGATTTAAAGTGAAGTATAGTCCCGAAGATAACACAACAGACATTGAAGAACTCGGAGAAAAATTAGGCACACGCTTTAATGAATTTTGCAAGGAATACGGCAGAGATCTCACGATCATGTTTGAACCGGGAAAATATTTAGTGAGTGAAAGCGGATGGTTATTTGTGAGGACGAATGTCATCAAGCAAACCACTTCTACAGTATTTGCTGGAGTTGACTCCGGACAAAATCATTTGATACGCCCGATGATGTACGATGCTTATCATCACATTACTAACGTTTCAAACCCTAACGGCATTCAGCGTATTTATACGGTGGTCGGATACATTTGCGAAACGGATACTTTCGGGTGGGACAGGAAATTAAATGAAGTGCGTGAAGGTGATATTTTAGTGTTGCATAACGCCGGAGCTTATGGTTATTCTATGTCTTCCAATTACAATTCACGCTACAAGCCTGCGGAAGTTTTAATTCACAACGGGAAAGCAAAATTAATACGTCGAAGAGAAACCATGGAAGATCTTCTGGCAACACAAGTGGAAGTGGAGTTGTAGAATAGTTTGCAGTTTGCAAATCTCAGTTTGCAAGTTGTATATTACAAGTTAGTACTTGCCTCCTTTTTAGTTAACTGTAATTATTTTTTCAACGGAATTGCCAACTAACCTTTTGCAAACTGATAAACATGGAAAATTACATCCAAACATTACAAGCCAATTCTGAATTTGCAAGAAGTGAATTCAGTTCACTTACGGATGAGCAATTCAATTTTAAACCTTCTCCGGATAAGTGGAGCATTGCACAATGCTTGTTGCATCTTGTAAAAACCAACAAAGGTTATTTCCCGATCTACGAAAGATTATCTACCGGAAATTATACGCCTAATCTTTTTGAAAGAATGGGACTCGGAAAAAGTTTATGGGAGAAATTATTTATCAATGGCGTTGATCCGAAGAATGTAAAAAAGATGAAAGCGCCGCCTTCCATTCAACCCGGCAAAAGCCACATCGACAAAAGCATTATTGAGAAACTTGCAGAGCAAAATAAAAAGGTGGCTGAATATTATCTGCAGCTGCAACATACCGACCTGAAGAATATTACGATCTCCTCTCCTTTCGCAAATATTATTGTGTATAGCGCAGACTGCGCTTTTAATATCGTTAACCTACACGAACAACGCCATTTACAGCAGGCAAAGCGGGTTAAAGACCTATTGTAATTCATTTTGACTCTGACAAATAGCACTTAACCATTTCTTATTACTCTATAAGACCTATATACTACTGGAAATTGTGCGTTTTTTGTTGTATATTTGATGTCCATGTCAGAAAAAACTCCTCATATACACCCTGTCGCCCATGAATTGCTCCAGCGCAGCGATAAAGAATCATTGTTGCAACAAAAAGCATTGTGCATCTGGATGACGGGTCTGTCAGGATCAGGAAAAAGTACGATTGCAAAAGGGTTGGAAAAAAAATTCCATGAACAGGGCATATTGTCGGCGGTGTTGGATGGCGATAATGTAAGAACCGGCATCAACAGCAACCTTGGTTTTTTAGAAGAAGACAGGATTGAGAACATCCGGAGAATTGCCGAAGTGACAAAGCTATTCCTGGATTGCGGTGTGGTAACGATAAATTGTTTTGTTAGTCCGACGAAAAATATCCGCACGCTCGCAAAAAAAATTATCGGCGCCAAAGATTTTCATGAAGTGCATGTGCAGGCGAGTTTTGACGAATGTGCGAAACGCGATGTAAAAGGGTTATATGAGAAAGCGTTGAGAGGAGAAATTAAAAATTTTACCGGCTTGGATGCGCCCTTCGAAGCTCCGGAACATCCTGCATTGGAAATTAAAACTGCGGAACAAAGTATCGGCGAAAGCGTTGAAACTATTTATAATTTTTTTATTGATAAAATCAAAGGAAGTAAGACGGAAAATTAAGAAGAAGTTTACTCAATACTAACTACTAAGTACTAAATACTATCATGGACTATCACTTAAATCATTTAAAAGAACTCGAATCGGAATCGATTTTTATTTTGCGTGAAGTAGCAGCGCAATTTGAAAATCCATGTCTTTTATTTTCCGGCGGAAAAGATTCCATCACCGTTTTATATTTAGCATTAAAAGCATTTTATCCTGCAAGTGTCCCTTTTACTTTATTGCATGTAGATACCGGGCACAATTTCCAGGAAGCGCTGGATTACCGGGATGAGCTGGTGAAAAAATTCGGCTTGCGCTTGCATGTTGCGTCTGTACAGGAAGCAATTGATAAAGGCATGGTAAGAGAAGAGAAAGGATTTAATGCAAGCAGGAACGCATTGCAAACCGTTTCGTTACTCGATGCGATTGAAAAAAATAAATTTGATTGTGCGATCGGCGGCGCCCGACGCGATGAAGAAAAAGCGCGTGCCAAAGAAAGATTTTTTTCTCACCGCGATGAGTTCGGTCAATGGGATCCAAAAAATCAGCGCCCCGAATTATGGAATTTATTTAATGGAAGAAAACATGTAGGCGAGCACTTTCGCGTATTCCCGATCAGCAACTGGACGGAAATGGATGTATGGCAATATATCTACCAGGAAAAAATACCAATGCCAAATTTATATTTTTCTCATACGCGCAAAGTTTTCCAGCGTGATGGTGTTTGGTACGCGGACTCAGAATATATGCAGAAAAAACCTGATGAAGTGATAGAAGAAAGAGTTGTGCGTTTCAGGACTGTTGGGGATATCACATGTACGGGTGCAGTTTTTTCTGAAGCTGCCACGGTGGAAGATATTATACAGGAAGTAGCTGCATCGCGCACTACGGAACGCGGTACGCGCTCGGATGACAAACGCAGTGAAGCGGCAATGGAAGATAGGAAGAAGGCGGGATATTTTTAATTTGAAAATTTTGATGATGAGTTAATTTGAAAATGACTTACAATAAGTTTTACCATAATCCGCTAGCGGATTATTTCCCCTCTCCTTATTAAGGAGAGGGGTTAGGGGTGAGGTGCATAGGAGTGAAAAAGAAAACAATATGACAACTACAGATACAATAGAAAATTTTGACACCAAGGCATATCTCGATATGGAATTATTGCGCTTCTCCACCGCGGGAAGTGTGGACGATGGTAAATCAACATTGATCGGCAGATTATTATACGACAGTAAATCTATTTTCCAAGATCAGTATGATGCGATAGAAGCAGCGAGCCAGAAACGCGGAGAAGAATATGTAAACCTTGCGTTGCTCACTGATGGATTGCGTGCAGAGCGCGAGCAAGGAATCACGATCGATGTAGCATACCGGTATTTCTCTACTCCGAAAAGAAAATTTATTATCGGCGACACGCCAGGTCATATCCAGTACACGCGTAACATGGTTACAGGCGCATCAACTGCAAACCTCGCTATCATTTTAGTCGATGCGCGCAAGGGCATTATCGAGCAAACATACCGCCATTCTTACATTGCGTCGCTGCTGCAGATCCCGCACATTATTGTTTGTATCAACAAAATGGACCTTGTGGATTGGGATGAAAAAACATTCAACCGCATCGTGCAGGAATACCGGGGATTTGCTTCCAAGCTGGATGTAAAGGATGTTCACTTTATTCCGATCTCTGCTTTAGAAGGCGATAACGTGGTGAAGCGTTCAAAAAATATGGATTGGTACAACGGTCCGACTTTATTGTATCTCCTGGAGAATATTCACGTGGGTTCGGACCTGAACCATATCGATGCGCGTTTCCCTGTGCAATATGTGATCCGCCCGATGAAGAATGAGTATCACGATTACCGCGGTTATGCAGGAAGAATTGCAGGCGGTGTTTTCCGCGTCGGCGACAAGGTAAAAGCGTTACCATCCGGTTTCACTTCTAAAATAAAATCCATCACTACTATGGACGGAGATCTGCAGGAAGCCTTTGCTCCGCAAAGCGTAACCATTTTACTGGAAGATGAAATAGATATTTCGCGCGGCGACATGATCGTGCGTGAAAATAATGTGCCGAAAATTGAACAGGAATTTGATGTAATGCTGTGCTGGATGAATGAAAAGAAAATGATAGCGAAAGGAAAATATATTTTGCGACACACCACGAAGGAATGTAAATGCATCGTTAAAGAAATAAAATACAAACTCGATATCAATACGCTGCAGCGAATTGAAAACGGTCCTGAACTAGGGCTGAATGATATCGCAAGGGTTTCTATCCGCACAACTGTTCCGCTGTTCTTTGATTCTTACCGCAAGAACAGGAATACGGGGAGTATTATTTTAGTGGATGAAATGACCAATGAAACAGTTGCTGCAGGAATGATCGTATAGTTACAAAACCCTCTTATAATACCGCGCATATTCAATTTCAAATGTATAAGGGAATTGTGTGTAGTCGATCGGACCACCGCCGCCAATCGGAGGAATAGTGCCGCCCATTGCCAAATTGAGTTTTAAATAATGTTCCAGCATCAACGGCGCCCAGCTTACAACGCCTAAATCACCGTGATTGTAAGTCACGTAATTTATATTGTCGAAATAATATTTCACCTGCAGGCTATCCCATTCGATCGCATAATTGTGAAATGCATCTGTCACAACAGAAGGTGATGATACGACATAAGGAAAAGAGCGAAAAACAGTGTTGCCACTTGCGTCAGGCAAAAACGTACTGCCCAGTACAACCGTTGGCGCCTTGCCCGTCCATTCCACAATATCGATTTCTCCACTTCTCGGCCAGCCCACAGCATCATGGTTGGCACCTAATGTCCAGATCGCAGGCCACGTACCTGTTCCGAGATGAGGCATCTTAGCACGCACTTCTATATATCCGTACTTAAATGTTTGCAAGCCTTTAGTTTCTATACTCGCGGAAGTTACCGGGTGATCCCCAAAACTATCGTTGAGTGCGGTGATCAACAATTTCCCATTCTCCACCTTGCAGTTTTCTAAACGCTTGTCCGTATAGTATTGCACTTCCTGGTTGCGCACAAAACCGGTCTCAAATTTCCATTTTGACGGATCGGGTAAACCGGTATAATTAAACTCATCCTGCCATTGAAGTGCATACGTTCTGTTCCCGATCTTGATCGTGTTATTTGCGCCCGGCGTTATTGGCGTCTGGATCGGCAGGCAAGAACTGATCACAGACAATAAAGGAAGTATGTAAATAATTTTTTTCATTGTGGACAATAATAAAGATACGAAACAACGATCAAAGAACTCCTTCATCATTTCCAAATAACAAGACAAATTGTATATTTGCCGTGAAGTTTTTTTTCACAAAAAATAAAGATTAAATGAAACAAGTTGCTATCATCATGGGCTCCGACAGCGATGCACCTGTTATGCAGGAAGCCGCTGCAGTTTTAAAAGAATTCAATATTGAGTTTGATTATAAAGTGCTTTCCGCGCACAGAACTCCGCTACAGGCTATCGACTTTGCAAAAAATGCTGCAGAAAACGGCATCAAGGTAATTATAGCCGGTGCCGGCGGCGCTGCACATTTGCCCGGCGTTGTGGCGGCACTGTTTCCATTACCTGTAATCGGTGTTCCTATCCAAAGTAAATCATTAAACGGATTGGATTCCTTATTATCCATTGTACAAATGCCAAGCGGAATTCCGGTTGCCACAGTTGCCATCAACGGCGCAAAGAATGCAGGAATTTTAGCAGTTCAGGTATTAGCTGCCGGTGATAAGGAGCTAATGCAAAAAGTAATTGACTACAAAAAGAAACTTGAAGAAGCGGTGCTGAAGAAAACAGTGACGCCGTAAGTGTTATAACACAAATACTTCTTTTTAAAATACTCTTGGGCAAACTTTTGCTATCCACAGATCGTGTGAACAAATTGTCTATAAAATTTCAATCTTAAATTAAACAATTGCAACTCCCGCATTTATCTTTATTGCGTGTTAGCGCGTTTTCCAACCAACCGAACCGTTTGCGGAGTAGATGAAGCCGGTCGCGGTTGTCTTGCCGGACCAGTAGTTGCTGCCGCTGTCATCCTTCCAAAAAAATTTACGCACGATTTCTTAAATGATTCAAAGCAACTCACAAAGGAGCAGCGAGACGAACTACGCCCGATCATTGAAAAAAATGCGATCAGCTACAGCGTTGGTATCATCGATAACAATTTAATAGATGAAGTAAATATTTTGCAGGCTACGTTTTTAGCGATGCACCAGGCAATCGACAACCTGAAAAGACCTCCAACCTTATTGATCATCGACGGCAACCGTTTCAAAACTTATAAAACTATAAAACATAAAACTATTATAAAGGGAGATGGAATGTATATGGAAATAGCTGCAGCATCTGTTCTTGCAAAAACTTACCGCGATGAGCTCATGGTAAAATTACACGAACAATTCCCGCAATATAACTGGCAACAAAATAAAGGCTATGCAACACTGGAGCATCGCGAAGCTATTAAGGAACACGGTGACTGCATCTATCATCGCCAGTCATTCCGCCTTAATTATTTTGAAGAGCTTGAATTATTCGATTAAGTCCAGCGCTCATCCAGGTGACTATGCCGGGGATATTTTCCCAATTCAATTTTATCGCGATAGTAATTCATAATAAAACGCATATCTGCATCGAGATCCCCCGTCGGGTGCATGATCGTATCGATCACTGCGTGTTTTTCCCGGAAGTTCATATATCCTAATACAATTGGAACCTGCGCTTTTAAGGCAACGTAATAAAAACCTGTTCTCCATTTCGATGTTATGCTTCTTGAACCTTCCGGCGTAATCGTCATGCAAATTTTATCTTCCTGTTTTATGGTATTCGCCATTGCATCCACCAGGCTGATCCGTTCGCCTTTGTTGGGTGTGCGGTCTATCGGTATACCGCCGATAAATTTTAAAAAAATGCCCATCGGGAAATAAAATGCTTCTTTTTTTATTGCAAATTTCACCGGAACATGTTCCTGTTCAAAAACAGATTTCCCGATAACCAGATCCCAGAGAGAAGTATGTGGTGCAACAATGAGCACGCATTTATCAATGTTTCTTATCGCTTTTATGTCATACGTCCAGCCATACAGCCAGATAATAAATTTCCCGATGATTCGGATCATAATAAAAATTTAGTGTAGCGTATCTGCGATAATATTATTTTAGTGAGAGAGATATCTTTGATCGAGGCTGAAGTTTTCAGGATGTTTTGCTTTGATATCGCGGTAGAATTCCATGATCTCGCGCATGTCTTTTTCAAGTTCAGTCGGATAAATTATTTTTCCGATACCTGCAACTTTTCTGCTGTAGTCGAGATAGCCGCATAAGATCGGAACGTTCGCCATCTTTGCCGTATGCCAGAAACCGGTTTTCCATTCCGTGCGTTTTGCGCGTGTACCTTCAGGTGTCACCATCACATGCATTATCTTACTTTCTTTAAACAGGTCTGCCATCGCTTCCACCATACTCGGTCGTGGATCACCTGCTTTCTTAGGACTTCTGTCTA
>JAQBNI010000054.1 GCA_028288625.1 Bacteroidota bacterium
TGGAACAATAAAAGATTTTGGAAATGAAAAAAATATTGATAAAGCTAAAGTGGAGATATATCAATATTTAGTTGATACACTTCCCGATGGATCCACAAATTTACATTCCACAAAAGAAGCAAAACTAATAAAAGAAATATATTCGGATGTCAATGGTAATTTCTCAACGACAATAGATTTAAAAAGCGACATTGATTATATATTTTTAAAAATTCAGTATAAGGGCTATTTAAACAAATTCCAGAATTTAATTCATTTAGTAAATAATGAAAATAAAAAATTCATTATTGAATTAGAAAAAAGCAATCCAAATGTTGAAGAAAAGAAAATTATGGATGAAAAGTATGATAAAGAATTTATCAAGATAAATGATCAAAAAAAAAATCCTCAAATAATAGAAGACGATGTAAAAAACATAAAAACTAATACCTCATATCAACGAACTTCAAGTTGCACTTTTACAGTTCCTAATCAAGTGTATGTTACAAACTTATACAATGGATATAATAATTCTTCGTGTACTAATTCTGGTACTTATACCGGCTACATGAATTTTGATGATTATATTGCTGGTAATGTAGGTGGAGAGATGAGTGGTTTTCCGTTGGAGGCAAAAAAAGTACAAGCAGTTGCAGGTAGAACATATTCATTGTATAATATAAATAATTTAGGTAAATCTGCAAATTGTGGTCAAGCTTATAGTACAAGCCCAAATCAAGCTTCGATTGATGCGTCCACATCTACTACAACCCAAGTTCTTTTATATAATGGCAATCTAATACAAGCGTTATATTCTGCAAGATGTAATGGGAATTACACTCAGAATTCTAATAGTGGTACATTTCATAATGGGGGTTCATCAGATTGTAGTTTAAGTGGGAATTCAATACCATATTTAGTTAGTGTATCCTGCTCTGGTCATTCAAATTGCAGTTTAAATCCGGGAGAAACGCCATGTTGTAATGTTTTAATTTCAACAGCTAATACGAATGGTTATATTTATGGTCATGGTGTAGGTATGTGTCAAAGAGGAACACAGGGATTTGTCAGTCAAGGATATACTTACGACTGGATATTAACTCATTTCTATACCGGCGTTTGCATTGCTAATACTGGGCCATCAAGTTGTACGGATAACTTTGAATCAAATAACAGTTCCAGTACAGCTACGGATGTTTTCGCCAACCCTCTCAATAGTACTAATTCTTCAAATTACACACCAATAGGTACTAATATTGGTTACGCAGGTGATCAGGATTGGTTTAAAATAAAAATTGCAGCTTGTGGCACATTAACCTTAAATTTAACGAACCTTCCTCAAAATTATGATTTAGAATTATACGGTGTAAATGGACTAAGTCAATTTATTAATGGTTCGTATAATACAAGCACCCAAAATGAACAAATTATTTATACGAGTACAAGTACAACATCCACCTATGTTTTTGCAAAAGTTTATGCTAATAATTCAAGCGATTTTACAACTAGCAATTGTTATAATTTGCAATTTTTGTGGACTCCCACAGCATGCAATCCCGCTTGCTCAGCCCCAACCAATTTAGCAGTATCAAATACCTCCACAACAAATGCTACAATTACTTGGACAAATGGATCAAGCATAACAGGCAATAATATTTATATTAAACCCACTTCCGGTTCTACTTATACACAAGTTGCAACTCAGCTTTCACCTAGCACTACTTCTTATCTGTTTAATGGTCTCAGTTGTAATACTTCTTATGATTATATTGTTCAATCCGTGTGTAGTTCTGGTAATTTATCAACGTATAGCAATACACCAATTACTACCGCTACTTGTCCAACCTGTTCATATTCTTTATCTCAAAATAGTCAACATTTTTCTTATGGAGGAGGTAATGGTAGTTTTACAATAAATGCTACAGCAGGCAATGGTTGCAACTGGAACGTTTCTACGGGTGGTACTAGTGGATGTGGTTTAGTTAATATTACTTCTATTTCGCAGGGTACGGGCCCGTATACAATTACTTATAATGTAGCGCAAAATTCTACTAGTAATAATCAAAGTTGCACTCTTACAATTACAGGTAATAATGGCTATACACAAGACTACGTTATAAATGTAGATGCAAATACAACCTGTGATGGATCATTTTCCACAAATACAGTAAATTTACCTGTCACATCAGGTAATGGCTCATTTACAGTTAATATAGGAGATGGATGTTTTTGGAATGTCTACTATTCAGGATGCGATTTTTTGAGTTTTAGTCCAACAGAAGGCACTGGTATAACAACAATAAATTATTCTTATCAAGCTAATTCGGATACAGCCTCGAGAACATGTACAATTAGAATACAACAAAATAATAGAGCAATTAGACTTATACAGGCAGGTTCTCAAAGCTGTAGTGCTCCAACCAACTTGCAAGCTACACCTAGTCAAACTTCTGCTATACTAACTTGGGTTAATGGCTTAGCAGGAATCTTTAATCAAATTTGGTACAAAAAAGCTACCGATATAATTTATACTAAGTCTGTAAAGTTTTCGCCAACAGGTACAAGCTTCCAATTAAATGATTTAGATTGCAACACCTCTTATGTATGTCACTTGTTAGATAGTTGTAATAGTGGTACTATATATACAATCCCTCAACCAGATTTAAATTTTACCACATTGCCTTGTAGTGTATCCTGCACATCACCATCTAATCTACAAGTTGTGCCCAGTCAAACGACAGCGATATTAACGTGGACTAATTCATCCGGCAGTAATTATAATCAAATTTGGTACAAAAAAACATCGGATTTAGTTTACACGCCATCATTTCACTTATCACCAACTACTAATAGTTATGAGTTAACTGGTTTAAATTGTAATACATCTTATGTGTGTTATTTATTAGATAGCTGTAATAGCGGCGCTATATATACTATTCCACAACCGGATCTGGCTTTTACAACTAATGCATGTGCGATTAATATCTGTGATACAACACCTAAAATAAGAAATGTAGAAAGTACATGTGATTTTTATACTGCTAGCATTTCTGGTGTAAATTATCAATGGCAAAGAAACGGTGTTAATATTGGTACTAATTCAAGATTTTCTACCGCAACTGGTGGGAATGCAGTTTATACAGTGACAGTTAGCAATGGAACTCAATCCTGTACATCACCAGATTTTATTTTTAATTGTACTATAACTGGTATTCAAAATAATGTTATAACTGATAACTATTCTATTTACCCAAACCCCGCTAAAAATTCAATTTACATACAAAGTAAAACAAATAATGCTTTAAAAATTTCCCTGTCACTTACAAATATAATCGGGCAAGAAGTGCAACAGAAAAATATTTCAAATGTAAACTCGTATGAATTAAGTTTAAAGGATTTACCAGTAGGTGTGTATATATTAAGCATATCTGACAAAACGGGAATTGGTTCAATAAAAATTATAAAAGAATAGTTAGGCATTCTAAAAGTGTTTGTCTGTCCTTTATAGGTTTTGTATCAAATATTAGATACAATAAAATTTTCATCTGCGTCTAACTAATTCTTCAGAGAAAATATTAATAATTGAAAAGAAAAAGCTTTTAACTATTCCGCGTATCCTCTCCCCATGAAAGTTTTTCGCGCAGTGTTTTGAGGTAAGAGCTTTCCGGCATGCGCAATTGCTTGAAGGAAAAATTTGCCTTGCGCACGGCAAGCTGGTAAGAATTGTCGATATTTTTTGAACGCGAATCGATAGAGCATAAAAAATTATTCGAGCGGCATTCCACTTCAAATGATAAAACGGTATTGTCCGCGATAATGATCGGTCGTGCATTTAAATTATGCGGTGCAACCGGTGTAATTACAAAAGTTCCGGATGTTGGAAAAACGATCGGACCGCCGCAGCTTAAGGAGTACGCTGTTGAACCGGTTGGTGTGGCAACAATCAATCCATCTGCCCAGAATGAATTTAAAAATTCACCATTAAGATATACATGCACCACGATCATGGAAGAAGAATCTGTTTTATGAATCGTGAGTTCATTCAATCCAAAATTAATGTCTCCAAAAACCGGCTTGTTGGATTCTACACAAATCAGTGTCCTGTTTTCAATCGTATAAGTATTCTGAACGATAGAATCTATCAACTCTGCGATCTCTTCCTTATGTATATCTGCAAGAAAACCGAGCCTTCCCATATTTATTCCTGCAACCGGAATTTCACTGTCACGCACCAAATGCAAAGTATCTAATAAAGTGCCATCGCCTCCCAAAGTAATCAGCAGATCGATATTGTTTTTTACATCCACATGTGTTTTAAACCTGCTGATTGTTTTTTTAGGAAGATGTTTTTTTATCACCTTATAATAATCATCATAAATGGAAACCGATAATTCTTTTTTAAAAAGCTGGGTAATTAATTCAACTACATACGGCGTATGTTCCGGTTTAAAAACGCGACTGTAGATCCCTATTCTCATAATGGCTGCTCGAAATGTAAATATACTCCTTTCTGCAAATATCTGTTTACGCTGTACTCTATGCGCAATATCTTATCTCCGGCTGTTACCAGGGTGAGTCCGGCGCCAAATCCGAATTGCCATTTATTTTTAAGATTGTTGCTCATGAGAAAGTAATTATCCCAAACATAGCCTGCATCAAAGTATGCGGTGAGATAAAATTTGAGAGGTAAATATGCCAGGGATGAATTCAGTACCGCGGATTTTTTTGCCTGCAGCTTTTTCATGTTCTTTATCTGAAAATCCAATAACTGGAAACGGTATTCATTCTTTAAAAGCAGGAAATGATGCCCGTCGATCACATTGATCTCATATCCTCTTACTGCATTTTCATCGTAGCCGAATGATTTCACATATTGTAAATTATACGGCTGTTTGTATGGCCAGGAAAATTGCCATTTGAACATTCCAGCAACAGTAAACCTCGGATGTTTTTTCCATGCTATATATTTACTTAACTGCACACCCGTTGTGGTCATCCTTGTCTTCATAAATCCCAAACCATAATTGGTTAAATTAAATGCGAAGTACCACCCGTCTGTTGCATAGGTTTTAAAATTCCGGTAATCGACTTCAAATATGTATCCTACTTTAAAATAATGCTGACTGGTTCTGCCATCCAAAAAATATTGTGGATTGGCTTTTACCACCGAATCGCCGATAACTGCATAACCGTATCCAAGGTTAAAATAATGTGTTGTGTGAATTGCTTTGCGATATGAAACCTGGGAATACACTTCTATCTTTTTTAGTTGCCAGCTTTTACCTAATTCAAGATATGTGAGTTCATCATTTATAGTATTATACGCAACATATTTTGTGCGCAGCATCGTTAATCCAAGAGAAAATCCTGCATGTTGTCCTTTCCAGTTAAAATGCGGAATAGAATATCCAATATCCATCCGCTGTGCGAAGCCAAAGCTCATCCCAAAATTGAACCGGTCATTTCTGCCTGTAAAATTATCCCATGTAATTTGCGCGCCATATTGCAGCCGCTTGAAGTCATGGTGATGCAGTTTCCACCACTCGGAAACATTTCTATCGGCAAACGCTATGATCGGGGTCGGAATAATTGTCCATCGTTCGTGCAAGTCGATCAAAAGATCAAGACTATCGCCTTCCCAGTTTTTTATATTTATGCTGACATCATTAAATAAATTGAGATTATAAATATTCAAGCGATTTTGCAGCAAAACAACATCCATGCTTTTTGCGGGAAATGAATCATTTTCGTGAAGCGTCATCTCCCGGCGAATAACAAATAGCTTTGTTTTTTTATTGCCGGTAATGAGGATGTTCCTGACCTTTAAATATTCTATAGATTCTTGCGCATGCGAGCAATAAAAAGCAAGGACAAGAATATAGAATATGATCTTTTTCAATCTTTATATCTTAAATACAATTGACAAATGTACAAGAATAAAAAGTCAATTAAAAAGCATTATAAAAATGAGGACAACGCCTCTCTTTAATGATATAAAAGCAATCCGATCACCTGACCGAACATGCCCACAAGAAATCCTGTGTACACTTCCTGCAATGTGTGTGCGTTAAGATATATTCTTGCAGTAGCGACAGCGCCGGTGAGTACCAGCATCGCAAGGAAAAAATAGCTGAGATCGGTTTGCGAAAACAACAGCAGGAACATTATTGCGATCAATGCGCCGCTCATGCCTACCATGTGCAGACTCAATTTATAAAACACATTTATAACAAAAGAAAGGAAAAGCGAAACCAATGTTCCCATCATAAATACACCCATGATATAAGGGTAATTTGTTTTCCTGATGGCAAGATATGCCCACACATAAAATATGATAGATGCGACCAGCGGGATAATGCGCTGCTTGTTATCCGGAATTTCAATATCGCTGACCAATCCTAATTTTCGCATGAGTAAAATTGCGATTGCGGGGAACATAAATGTGTTTACCCATACAATTGCAATCACCACCGGATGAGACATTCCTGCAAAGGAATATGGGTTAGTATATAGTAAGAATAGCACCATCCATGTAGCTATTAATAAGGGATGAAAAATATAAGAAAGTATGGTGGAGATTATTTTCATTGATTTTGTTTACGGCTTTGATCACTCAAAGCTCTTTTCTCATACGCGCTACGGGAATGTTTAATATTTCCCGGTATTTTGCTACTGTACGGCGGGCAATGTTGTATCCTTTATCTTTCAGCATCTGCTTTAATGCTTCATCGCTCAACGGATTTGATTTATCTTCCGCACCTATCATCTCCTGCAAAATAAGTTTTACTTCACGAGTAGAGACTTCTTCACCGCCTTCCATTTCAAGACGATCAGAAAAAAAATGCTTCAATGAAAAAATGCCGAATTCAGTCTGGCAATATTTACTGTTTGCCACACGCGACACTGTGGAGATATCGAGGCTGGTTATTTCGGCGATGTCTTTTAATATCATCGGGCGAAGTTTCATTTCATCACCCGTTATAAAATATTCTCTCTGAAACCCGACAATTGCCTGCATGGTGATGAACAAAGTATGCTGCCGCTGCTTGATCGCATCAATAAACCATTTTGCCGCATCCATTTTCTGCTTGATAAAGAATACAGCTTCCTTTTGTTTTTTATCTTTTATGCTTCCTTTTGTATAAGAGGTGAGCATTTCTTTAAATGAATCACTGACGCGAAGATCCGGTGCATTCTTCCCATTTAAAAACACTTCGAGATTCCCGTTATTATTTTCTACGGTAAAATCAGGAATAATAGTTTGATGATTCACGGAAGACTCCGAGGCGCCACCGGGTTTTGGATTCAGGTGAAGTATAATATCAATTGCTTTCTTGAGCGTTGCTTCATCCACCTTTAATGATTCCAGTAATTTGTCGTAATGCTTCTTGCTGAATGCGGGGAAATATTTTGTGATGATCTTCAGCGCTAACTGCACATCTGCGTTCTGATGTTTGCGCTCCAGTTGAATAATAAGGCATTCCTGGAGGTTGCGCGCACCAACACCTGCCGGATCAAGTCGCTGAATCGTTTTTAAAACTTCTTCTACCTCTGCTTCATTCGTAGTTATATTTTTCTGAAACGCAAGATCGTCAACAATGGCTTCAAGATCTCTTCGCAAATATCCATCATCGTCAATACTTCCAACGAGCTGATCAGCGATCTGCCATTCTTTTTCTTCAAGATCCAATAAGTGTAACTGGTCGTCGAGAAAATCATGGAATGTTTTTCCTACTGCGTAAGGCGTATGTTTTTTATCTTCCTTTCCTTTATAATCATCGGAATCTCCGCTATTATAATCGTACTCATCCTTTGTATATTCGAGAACATCCAGGCTATCCAGTCCGCTATCATCGGATTCATCTGAAGGAGCATCTTCTTCATCCTTAATTTCTTCCGGTGCAGAAAGATCTTCTTTCTCTCCTTCGTGCACTAAAGGATTTTCTTCCAGCGCAGGATTAATTTCGAGTTCTTCTTTTATACGCTGTTCTAAATTTGCAGACGGCACCATAAATAATTTCATCAGCTGTATCTGTTGCGGTGACAGCTTCTGAAGCATTTTTTGTGAGAGACGTTGCTTAAGCATTATGGGAAATTATGAATTTTAAATTATTCCTTGGTACAAAATTATATAAATGAGATGAGAGCGTAAAGTGAACTCTTCTAAATTAAAAATCGGCGCTTTTTGGTGCGCGGGGAAAAGGAATTACATCGCGAATATTTCCCATCCCTGTAACAAACAATACCAGTCTTTCAAATCCGAGTCCGAATCCTGCATGCGGACAAGAACCGAATTGCCGTGTCTCGAGGTACCACCAAATGCTTTCTTCTTCAATTCCTACCTGTGCTGCCCGGTTCTTCAATTTTTCATAATCATCTTCCCGCTGCGAACCGCCAATGATCTCCCCTATTCCAGGAAATAACACATCCATAGCCTTAACTGTTTTGCCATCTTCAGCTTCCTTCATATAAAAAGCCTTTATTTCTTTCGGATAGTGCGTTAAGATCACGGGTTTTTTAAAATGTTTTTCTACCAGGAACCGTTCGTGCTCGCTTTGAAGATCTGTTCCCCAATCAACAGGAAACTGAAATTTCTTTTTTGCATTTTTTAAAATTTCCACCGCTTCTGTATATGTCAATCGCTGAAAATCATTTTCCGTAACAAACTTTAATTTATCTATCAATCCCATCTCACTTCGCTCTGCCATCGGCTTCTGTTTTTCTTCATCAGAAAAACGCGCATCTAAAAACCAAAGATCATCCGCACAATTTTCCAAGGCATACTTCACTAAATATTTTATAAAATCTTCTGCGAGATCCATGTTATCTACGAGATCATAAAAAGCCATCTCCGGCTCTATCATCCAGAATTCAGCAAGGTGCCTCGATGTATTTGAATTCTCCGCTCTGAATGTTGGACCGAATGTATAGATCTTCGATAAAGCCAGTGCGCCAAGTTCTCCTTCCAGCTGACCTGAAACCGTTAAGTTAGTTTCCTTCCCAAAAAAATCTTCCTTAAAATCAATTTCACCGTTTTCTGTCTTGGGAGGATTTTTTAAATCGAGTGTAGTCACCTTAAACATTTCTCCTGCGCCTTCTGCATCAGAGCCCGTGATGATCGGTGTATGCAAATAGAAAAATCCGTGATCATTAAAATAGTTGTGAATGGCAAATGATAGCGCATGACGAATTCTGAAAATTGCGCCGAAAGTATTTGTGCGCGGGCGGAGATGCGCCTTCTCTCTTAAAAATTCGAAAGAATGTTTTTTAGGCTGAATAGGATATTTTTCAGGATCTGCTTCACCGAGAACATTGATCTTTTCTACCTTAACTTCCACTTTCTGATTTCCCTGCGATGCGATCAGTTTTCCGTACACTTCAATGCAAGCGCCGGTGTTGATCTTCGATAAAATTTCTTCTGATACGGTATCAGCTTCCACTACCGCCTGTATCGTATGAATCGTAGTGCCGTCGCTGATATTAATGAACGTCACGTTCTTGCTTTGCCGTTTTGTACGCACCCATCCGCGAACAACAATATCACTATCGATCTTCGGCTCTTCTAAAATCTGTTTTATATACACTTTTTCCATAATCACTCTTGCCATAAAAGTACAATTTTACCGCAAACGTTGGAAATAAAAGGCAAAAGGTAAGAAATTGATAAACTTTATAATATTCAAAGCAAGACCTTGCCAATACGCATTATTAGTTTAAAGCAACAATCCTTATATTTACGGCAAATTAATAAGTAATGAGTTTAGTTCCCGTTATCAATTTACAGGATTATTTATCCGAGGATGCTGAAAGAAAAAAAGCTTTTATACAGGAGCTTGGAAGGGCTTTTGAAGAAACCGGTTTTGTGGCAGTGGAAGGACACGGCATTCCGCAGGCAATGATCGATAAATTTTATGGATTGGTAGAGCAGTTTTTTGCGCTTCCGGTGGATGACAAGTTAGAATATGAAAAAGTAGAATATGCCGGTCAGCGTGGTTATACCTCGTTTGGAAGAGAGAAAGCTAAACAGGCACAGGTTGCAGACCTTAAGGAATTCTGGCAGATCGGTCAATATATAGAAGATGGCGAGGTGATGCCTAAGGAAGATTATCCGGATAATATTGAAGTGGCGGAATTCCCTGAATTTAATGAGGCGGGAAAAGATCTGTACAAAAGCTTTGAACAAGCGGGCAGGCATTTACTCCGCGCGATCTCAGAATATATGAACCTCGATAAAAATTATTTCGATACAAAAATCCATAATGGAAACAGTATCCTGCGCGCTATACATTATCCGCCCATCACGCAGGAACCAAAAACGGCTATCCGCGCAGAAGCACATGAAGACATCAACCTGATAACATTGTTGGTTGGCGCATCTGCAGATGGATTACAATTATTACATAAAGATGGGAACTGGTATGATATTAAAGCCGGCGAAGGTCAGATCATTATTAATGTCGGCGATATGTTGCAAAGATTAACGAACAATGTATTGCGTTCCACTACGCACAGAGTTGTAAATCCTCCGAAAGAAAAATGGGGAACGCATCGCTATTCCATTCCTTTCTTTTTGCACCCGAGAAGTGAAATGCGTTTGGATTGTTTGAAGTCGTGCGTGACTGCTGAAAATCCTATCCACTATGAACCGATCAGCGCGGGAGAATATTTAAATGAAAGATT
>JAQBNI010000151.1 GCA_028288625.1 Bacteroidota bacterium
TTTTCATGATTCAAATTAAATTTAATTCATAAATCCCAAATTGTAAATCGTAAATGTGCTCATATTTCTTTAAGTGTCAACAACTGATCAAAATCTATGCCCTTATCGGTTCGCTTCAATGTGCAGCATTCTACATCCTTATCGTGTTCAAAGAATAAAATATGATCATTTTCATAAGCTTTCTCTAAAAAAATAGTTTTTTCTTTCAGTGTTTCCAACGGGCGGATATCATACGCCATAATATAAGGCAGTTTGATGTGATGATGAGAAGGAATAAGATCCGCGCAATAGGAAATCGTTTGTTTCTTTTTATAAATATGACATACCATCATCGATTCTGTGTGTCCGAAAACATATTCGATCTCTATATTTTCCATTCCGAGCTCCTCGTTTTCTATAAATTTTAATTTGCCGGAATTAAATATTGTAGTGAGATATTCTTTTAAATAGGAAGCTTTCTCGCGTGCATTCGGGTTGAGCGCCCACTTCCATTGTGCATAGGACGACCAATGTGTTGCTCTTGGAAAACGCAAAGTAGGTTTGCCGCTGCCGTCATTTTTTAAAGCGCCAATGCAGTGGTCAAAATGTAAATGTGTGAGGAAAACATCCGTAACATCATCAACGGAAAAGCCATGCTTGTTCAAAGATTTTTCAAGTGTTTCATCACCGGAAGGCTGGTAACGCCTGCGATAAGTGTCATCAATAAAATCACCCATACCGGTATCGATCAGGATCAACCTGCCATTATCTTCAACGAGCAAACATCTCATTGCCCAGGTACAAAGATTTTTGTCATCAGGAGGATTCAGTTTTTCCCATAATGTTTTCGGGACAACGCCAAACATTGCGCCGCCATCCAATTTAAAAAAACCTGTATCGATAGTGTACAGCTTCATATGTTATTGTTTACTGCAAACATTATTGCCATTAAGCAGAAGGGTAGGGCTAACCATGTTTGTAACGTAAATATAAGATAAAAACACCTTATCCGCTTACAGCTTAAATACTTTTGCTATGATCTTATGATAAGTATCGGGAAATATTCTGACAATATAATCCAGTGTTTTTGCGTCGTTACCGATCAATATACGAGGCTTATTTTTTTTTATTCCATTGAGGATAACATCTGCAGCCTGTTCCGGCGGCATCTTCAAAGCTACTTTCTCAAATTTGGAGATCATTGCTTTCACTTCATCGATATTTTGTGAGGAAGAAATACGTGAATCGCGCGCAATATTTGTTTTAATACCACCGGGATGAACAGAAGAGATCCTGATATTCGATCCTAATAATTCCGATTTCAATACATCTGAAAATCCTTTCACGCCAAACTTTGCAGTACAATATGCAGAGTTATTCGGCATGCCTGCTACACCAAAAATGCTGGACACATTTACGATATGTCCTGAATTATTTTTTATCATTTCGGGTAAAAAGGCTTTCGTCATTCTTATCGCTCCCCACAAATTAATATTCATCAGCCATTCAAAATCTTCGAGGGACGTTTCTGCAAAAGTTCCGGATGTTAAAGCAACACCCGCGTTATTGACGAGTATGATATTTTGCTGAGGATATTTTGCAAGTATCTCTGAAGCAAATATATTGATGTGTTCTAATTGTGAAATGTCGAGTACATATTTTTCTGCGCTTCCAGAGATAATGCTCATTGTTTCATCAAGGCTGTTTTCATTGATGTCGCATGCAATAACTTTTGCGCCTTCTTTAGCAGCTTTAATGGCTAATGCGCGACCAATACCGGATGCAGCACCGGTAACAATGAAAAGGCTGTCTGTGATTTGGCTCATAGCTGTAAGGTAGAAAGAAAAAGTTTTGTCGTGTTATTTTTTGAATGCTTTTTTATACATCGCGATCCATTGCTGCGGTGTAAGCTTCGAAGATAATTCGCCGATCAGGTTATATGGAATGTCGTCCATTTTTTTAAAGCGGACGCAGCTTTTGCCCATATCCAATTTCGTTTTGCAATGTTTTGCATATTCATCCGTAAACCATTTCAATAAAGCAGGGTCTGAATAAATTCCCATGTGATAAACAGCGATAAAGTTTTTTTGCGAAGCGATATTCATAAAGGGCAGAGGAAGCTTTGGATCGCAATGATAACCTTCCGGATAAATAGAATGCGGTACTACATATCCAATCATTCCGTAACTTATCTCTTCTACAAAACCTTTCGGAATATTTTTAAGAATTACCTCGCGCAATTTTTGCATGGGTATTTTTCTTTCAGGAAGAAGAGCATCTATATATTCCGCAGGAGTTGAAAAGATCGTTGCCATTTTTTACGTGACTTTGCCAGAAGAATGCGTATGAAAATTAGTTACCCTTTACATCTTTTTCAGATAAAATAAAATGCCTGCGCATAGGCTTGAATATCTCTTTCAAGTCCATTGAAAATATTTTCTTGATGATCAATACCAGTCCCTGGAAAGAGTTTGGTTTGGGTACATACAAATTCGCGCCGGATTCAAAGGTTTCCTCAATATCAGTCGGATGAGTTGAAGTCGTGTACATCACAGTAGGAATATCTTTAAGATCATCATCCTTTTTTATTTCTTCCAGACATTGCTTTCCATTCTTAACAGGCATATTGATATCCAGGAAAATAATATCCGGATTTGCCTCCTCAGGGTCATGGAGATTGTCCATCAATTGCTGCCCGTTGTCCACCATAGTCAGATCTACGGGTACTTTTGCTTCATCGACGGCTTCCTGGAACATTTCCTGGTCATCGTGATCGTCATCAGCCATAATAATTTTTATCGGCTCATTGCTGTCCGCAGAGATCTTATTTTCTTCCATGATGAGTGATTATTAAACATAAAGATCGTCAAAAAAACTGACAATCAGGCAAAATAAGGCGTTTAAATGGCGCTCATTTTTAAAGCGGTTATTGCTGCTTCTACACCCTTGTTGCCATGCTTACCGCCTGCTCGGTCAATTGCTTGTTGTTCATTATTGGGTGTGAGTATGCCGAAAATAAAAGGGACAGCAGATTGTATGTTTAAATTTTGTAATGCATTCGCTACAGATGTATTAATATACACATCGTGATCAGTTTCACCTTTTATTACACAGCCCAGGCAAATAACTGCGGATAAACTGTGATCCTCTGCTAATTTTTTAGCTGCAAACGGAAGTTCGAAGGTTCCCGGAACATAACTCAAGTGAATATCACTTTCTTTTACACCATGCTGTTGCAATGTTTCTATACAGCCTTTCAACAATTCAAAAGTGATGTGCTTGTTCCATTCTGCTACTGCAATTCCAAATGCTTTGCCGCTGCCGTCCGGAACTTTTTCCGTATCGTAGCTCGACAAATTTTGTAATGCGGACGACATAGAGATATATTAAGGTAATTGAGTAAAGTAAAAGGAAAAATCTATTACTTATAACTTTTCACTAAACTAAAAGGTCTGCGCTTCCAGTTTCGCAACATACATCTGTGAAGCCATTCCTTCCTGTGTATTCGGATAATCTGTAGTTATTCTTTTGTACAGTTCCAGTGCATCTTTCTTGCTGCCTTTTTGATCCAGTGCAAGTGCGGCACGGTATAAATAAACAGGTGCAGTCAAATCATTGTCTGTTGCATCCGCCGCTTTTTTATAATTATCAATAGCTTTATCCATTTGATTTTGCTCGGCGTATGCATCCCCCAGACAACCAAATTTCCTTGCGGTTAAAACAGGATCCGGTGTATTGAAATCATCAAGATATTTAACTGCTTCAGCGTATTTTGCCATTCTCAGGTTGATTATCCCTGCACAAAAATTTGCACGGTTTCCTGCCGCCGTACCACTGTATTGTTTTGCAATAGCTTCAAAACCGAGATGCATTCCATCTCCTTTCAAAGCTGCAGTGAGAGAATCAGCTTCAAAATATTTCTGTGCGTAAACAATTGCGTCCTTTGCTTTATTTTCTTTAGGTCCTTTAATAAGGTTGGAATAGGCGACCCAACCACCGATTCCCAGTATTAAAACTGCGAATACTCCTAAAATGATCGTCTTGTATTGTTCAAAGAAAAATTCAGCATTCGTTACAAGGTGGGAGAGCTTTTCACTTCCTTCTTCTAAAATATCCGGTTGATTTTGTTTTGCTTTCTTCTTTGTCATAATTGTGCTTTAAAATAGAGCGCAAAGCTACAATTTTTAGTGAATTTTTAAAACTTTATATACAGATGGCGCCTGATTTAGTATTCCACAATTTGGCTGTATATTTGAACAATGCCTGAAACGCCGTTTTACATTCACAATATCAAGCTGACAAATTTCAAAAACTTCGGGTTTATTTCACTCGATTTTTCTGAGAATCTGAATTTTATCACCGGCAATAACGGAATTGGCAAGACGAGTCTTTTGGATGCCGTTTACTATACTTGTTTCACTAAAAGTTACCTGACTTCGTCGGATCTACTCGTTCCAAATTTTAAAGATGATTTTTTTAGAATTGAAAGTAATATAGTATTAAATACTGAAAACCAATCAATTGAAATTAAATACTTAAAGCAGGAAAAGAAAGAGGTTTTGGTTAATAAGGTGCGAATTGATAAACAAGCTGAGTTTATCGGGAAGTATCCATGTGTGATCATTATTCCGGATGATAACCAGTTAATTCTTGGTGGAAGTGAGGTCCGCCGTAAATTTATCGACAGCACATTGTCCCAACTCTCGCGGGAATATTTTACGAACCTGGTTATTTATAATAAGATCCTCGCTCAGCGAAATGCACTGTTGAAATCGTTTTATGAAAACAGGTCGTTCAACAAGGACCTTTTGGACATTTATACCCAAAAATTGCTGGAATGCGGGAAGATCATTTTTAATTATAGAAAGCAGTATCTGCAGAAGTTTGTTCCCATCTTCCAAACCATCTATCAACAAATATTTAAGGGCAACGAATCTATAAGCATCACTTATGAATCAGAATTACTGCTAACTGATTTTGAAACTGTTATGTCTAAAAATGAACAACAGGATCGCACTGCCCAAAGAACAACAGAAGGTATTCATACAGATGACCTGGTATTCGAATTAAATAATTTTCCCATCAGGAAGATTGGATCACAAGGTCAACAAAAAACATTTTTGTTATCTTTAAAACTGGCGCAGTATGAATTATTGAAACTGGAAAAGCAGGTTCCGCCGTTGCTTTTATTGGATGACATTTTTGATAAGCTGGATGTCGAACGTATTTCTAGTATTCTCAGGTTGATCAACACAGACCGTTTCAGCCAGGTTTTTATTACGCATACGGATGAAAAGGCTATACAGGCGTTAATTAGAGAAAATGAAATTCAAAACTATAAAATCATAAACCTTGGCCCACTACAGAAATAGCCGCTTTGTGAGCTTAAAAGTTGTACTGGACAATATGATCCGGGAAATGCGCATTGGCGGAAAGATGGATGAAATGAAGGTGCGCAAATACTGGCATGAGCTCATGGGGAGTTATATTACAAATCATACCACGCGTATTTATTATAAGAGCGGAAAATTATTTGTCTACCTCGAATCTTCTGCATTGAAACAGGAATTGTTTATGGCAAGAGCAAAGATCATTGCCAATTTAAACGAACGCCTGCAGGAAAATCTCATACAGGAACTCATCATCAGATAGGCTTACCTTATCGGTAAATCAACAAATCTTATCATTTATTTATATTGATTTTGCGTAAATTTAGAAACTGATTACAACAATTCATTGTTATCATTAAAAACACAATTATCATGGCAGTTCAATTCACAAACGACAACTTTAAAGAAAAGGTTTTAGACAGCAAAGGTGTAGCATTAGTAGATTTTTGGGCAGAATGGTGCGGTCCTTGCCGCCTTATCGGTCCGGTTGTGGAAGATCTTTCTAACGAATACGACGGCAAAGCCACCATCGGCAAATTAAACGTAGATGAAAATCGCGAGATTGCAGCACAATACGGTATCATGAGCATTCCTACTTTATTGTTTTTTAAAGACGGACAATTGGTAGATAAGCACGTTGGTGTTGCTTCCAAAGGCGATCTTAAGAAAAAATTAGATGCCGTTATGGCTTAAAATAAAGTTTTTTAGATACATTTAATGGTCTGGCGTTTTCGTCCGACCATTTTTTTAATCAGGAACAATGACGATTCATCAACAGGATTTTTTTCAATTCGATCAGCTCGATCTGCTTGCACGGCAAGTCGTGGAAGGCTTTATTATAGGACTGCACAAAAGTCCGTACCATGGTTTCTCCGTAGAATTTGCAGAGCACCGCTTGCATAATGTCGGCGATTCTATAAAAGATATCGACTGGAAAGTATTTGCGCGAACGGAAAAGCTGTACACAAAAAAGTTTGAAGAAGAAACAAATCTGCGATGCCAGATCGTGATCGATGCATCTTCTTCCATGTACTTCCCGCAGGAAAGAGAGGAGAATAAATTAAATAAAATTGAATTTTCCTGTGTGTCTGCGGCTGCATTGATGTATTTATTGAGAAAGCAGCGTGATGCCGTTGGCTTAACAATTTTTGATAGTGAGATAAAGGTGCAGACCACAGCGAAAACAAATGCAATGCATCACCAGTTGCTGATGAATGAATTGTATAAATTGCTCACCACAATACAAATTCAAAAGTCTACAAATGCGGCAAAAAGCCTGCACCAGATTGCTGATTCCATTCACAAAAGATCGCTCGTTTTTATTTTCAGCGACATGATAGACATGTCTGATGAGAATGAAATATTTCTCGCTTTGCAACATTTAAAACACAGCAAGCATGAAGTCGTGCTATTCCATGTTGTAGATAAGACAAAAGAGGAAGATTTTAAATTTGAAAACCGACCATATAAATTTATAGATCTTGAAACAGGCGAGGAGCTGAAATTACAGCCTAACCAGGTAAAAGATTTCTATGTTCAGAAAATGAATGAACGCAAGGCAAGTTTAAAATTAAAATGCGCTCAATATAAAATTGATTTTGTTGAAGCAGATATTAATGAAGGCTATCAGCCTGTTTTGTTGTCCTACCTTGTGAAACGCAATAAAATGGTGTAGGTTAGTCCACAGTTGACGGTCCACAGTAAATATCATATTTCTCAAATAATTCCATGCAGCTCAATTATAAAAAAACAGGAGAGACGGGTGAGAACATCATCATTCTGCATGGATTGCTCGGCTCGCTGGATAACTGGCATACGATTGCAAAATTCTTATCAGAAAATTACCGGGTTTATACTATTGATCAGCGTAATCACGGGCGTTCTCCGCACAGCGAGGAAATGAATTATGAAGTTTTAGCAAATGACATCGTTGAATTTTGTGCGCAGCAATCTATTCAAAAAACCATAGTGATCGGACACTCCATGGGCGGTAAAACAGCCATGTACTTAGCTTTGGAGCATCCGGAATTAGTTAAAAAATTAATTATAGTAGATATTGCTCCTATTTTATATGAAGGAGAGCAGGATGAAATTTTATCTGCCATGTCTCAGGCACCTTTACAAAAGGCAAAGACACGTGAGGAAATTGAAAGCTTTTTACAACCGCGCATTCCTAATCATGGTGTGCGGCAATTCATTTTAAAAAATCTTTCACGGAGTGAAGCGGGTGGATTTGAATGGAAGTGCAATGTGGAAGCGCTGACGAAGAATTATCAGCTGCTGATGGATTTTCCTTCAACAGAAAAAACTTATGAAGGCGCAACTTATTTTATTCGCGGAGAACAATCCGGTTATATCAATGATGATGGCTGGGCAGCATGCAAAAAATATTTTCCTAATGCTGAATTATACGTGGTGAATTATGCGGGTCATTGGGTGCATGCTGATAATCCGGAGCAATTTTTGGAAACTGTAAAAGTTGTATTAACCCAATAATGTCATTCCCGTGAAAACGGGAATCTCACGCATTTAGTAATCTCATCACATATGGCAGTTCACGGAACTTATGAGATCCCCGCGTTCGCGAGGATGACGGTTCGCTCGCGCAGAGGCGGCATCGCCGCCTCTCCTTCCTTCCTCGCCGCCATCCCCGACTTGATGGGGATCTAAAACGCTAAATCCGGCAGAGTTCATGTGACATAAAATCAATAGAAAATTAATATAATCGTGACTATGGATGTGAGTGATGTGTGGAATGCGTATTGCATTATTTGTACCTTTGCATAATTTCCAAAATATATTATCAAAAAAATCATCCTGATAGCTTTCGCTGTTATCCTTTCATTCTTGCTCTTTATCGCTTATGGAAGAAAGAACCTTATCCTTTCAAAAGCAGAAGTAAAAGCGAAATACACTACACCCATTTCTCATTTTTTAAACTGGAAAGGAAATGAAATTCATTATACGGATGACGGAACAGGATTCCCGGTTTTAATGATCCATGGATTTGGTGGCAGCAGTCACGATTTTGTATATCTCGATTCATTGATGAATAATAAATTCAGGATTATTCGTGTAGATCTTCCCGGTTTCGGATTATCTGATTTCCCGGAAATAAAAGAAAAGAATGCCGACTACAATAAAATGTACACAGAGTTTTTTAATTACTTCTTAGATACGCTTCACCTGGATTCTATGTACGCCGTCGGAAACTCCATGGGAGGCATGGCGGCATGGGACATGGCTGTGGAAAAACCCGGCAGAGTAAAAAAATTGGTTTTATTAAATAGCGCTGCTTATGAAATGGATAAGGTAATAAAAGTAGCCACTGAGGCTTTTCGTTTTGGATGGGTGGAAATATTTTT
>JAQBNI010000016.1 GCA_028288625.1 Bacteroidota bacterium
CAGGAAGTGAGGAAAATCAGGTGGTTCGATCTTGTTATTCGCGGTCACTACATAACCTTTTTCCGGGTTGAACACATGCGGCATTTCTTCAAAAGGGACAAATGCGATCCAATCATTTTCGCCTGTCCAGCCCATTTGAGGAACAGATGCCGTCGCCTTATCTCTAATGGGTACTTTTCCCGAATTATAATAACCGGTGTTGCCATCTGTATCCGCATAAACAATATTTAAGCCGGGTGCAGTAATGTGTTTTACCGCATCTACAAAATCATTCCAGTCTTGCGCCTGGTTTAAAAGGAACCATCCCTTTGTAGCTGTGGATGCAATATATGCCTGCGAACAAAGCGTCAACCGTGTACTCGAATTTCCAGTCACATCAGATATCACAACGCCGTGCACTGTTTCATAAACCTTTTCAAGGTGTGGCATCTTTTCATCCTTAATAAAAATTTTCTCTTCAATGATATCTGTTTCTCTCAATTTACCATCGTGCATATAAGTACTGCACGTTTCATCAGTAAATTTTTCTATAAAAACATCTTCAATATCCGTGTACGATAAAGTAATTCCCCACCCGATCTTATCATTATGCCCGATCTGTACCATTGGCAAGGTTGGCGCAGTAACACCGCTTACATGCAGATCCGGGCAATGCAAATGATTCATGTACCAGATATTCGGATTCTTTAACGTGAGATGCGGATCATTGCATAAATAGGGCTTACCTGTGTTTGTTTTAAATCCTGCGATTGTCCATGCATTACTACCGCTCACCTGCGGCATGTACGGACCTTTCATCGCCTGAAATTTTCCTGCAACATCCAAAGTATTAAATTCTATTCCCTTCGGCAATGCAACAGGGTTTTCTTTTGGATAAGTATTATCCAGCTCAAGTGCAGCTTCCTTGCCTACTGCTTCCATTAATTTAGCGCGGATAATTTCATCATACCATCCCCACGTTAACAGGGAAATAAGCAGCCTGCTGAAAGAACCGACATCCATCGGATCCCAAAGATCCGGTTCGTGTTTAAGCAATGCAAACTCCACGGGCAATTTAAAATCCGCGCTTTTTATATATGCATTGATGCCGTTGCAATAATCAATAATGATCTGCTGCTCTTCGCTTCCGAATAATTCCCAATCCTGCTTTGCCACACGCTCATAACCCATCGTTCGGGCGATCCTGTCTGTATCCAAAGCCTTCTTGCCAATAATCTCACTTAATTTTCCGCGCGCCACTTTCCGATTTAATTCCATCTGGAATAAACGGTCCTGCGCATGCGTAAATCCCTGTGCAAAAATAAGGTCATTCCTGTTTTTAGCATAAATATGCACTGCTCCCCATTGATCTCTTATCACTTCCACTTCATCCTGAAGTCCCTTTAAATAAACCTGCCCGTCGATCTTTGGAAGACGCGCCCTGCTCATTTCTTTTATAATGGGCTTTAAAATTACTCCGCTTATATTATTCCAAATCGACATAATTTTTTTTTACATCTAAAGATAGCTATAAAAGAAATTAATATCTTCACACTTTATTAGTTGTTTTATTGATTGCCCACGCATAAAAAGATGACTATTGCGTTTATCTATTAAAAAATAAATCATTTAAAATTCTTATGAAATTAAACATTCCACTACTCGCAGAGATCTGTGAAACTGCAGGTGCACCCGGTTATGAGCAAAGAGTCCGTCAATTGGTTATTAAAACTATAAAAGGAATTGCTGATGAGATCGAACAGGATAATATCGGCAACGTTTATGCCATTAAGAGAGGTAAGGATAGCAGCAAGCGTGTAATGATCGCCGCGCACATGGATGAGATCGGCTTTATTGTGAAGCATATTGATGATCATGGATTTCTCCGGTTTCATACGCTTGGAGGTTTTGATGCGAAAACATTGACAGCACAGCGTGTGATCGTTCACGGAAAAAAAGATTTGATCGGTGTGATGGGAAGTAAGCCCGTTCACATTATGACGGCGGAAGAAAAAAATAAGCATGTGCAGATCAATGATTTTTTTATTGACCTGGGTATGCCTTATAAGGAAGTGATAAAATATGTGACGGTAGGAAATCCAATAACGCGCGACAGGCAGCTGATCGAAATGGGAGATTGCGTGAATTGCAAATCTATTGACAACCGTGTTTCTGTTTATGTACTGATCGAGACTTTGAAAATATTAAAAAATTGTCCTTACGATGTGTACTGTGTTTTTTCCGTTCAGGAAGAAGTAGGTATAAGAGGAGCAAATGTTGCAGCGCATAATATCAATCCTACTTTTGGATTTGGGTTGGATACCACTATTGCCTACGATCTTCCGGATTCAAAACCTGAAGAACAGGTTACAAGATTAGGCGACGGCGTTGCGATAAAAATTATGGATTCCTCCACCATATGCGATTACAGGATGATACAATATCAAAAAGATATTGCAACGAAATATAAAATCAAATGGCAGCCCGAAGTTTTGCCTATGGGCGGCACGGATACAGCTGCTATCCAGCGAATGGGCAAGAACGGCGCTATAGCCGGTGCTATCTCCATACCAACGCGCCATTTACACCAAGTGATTGAAATGGCACATAAGGAAGATATCGAAGGAAGTATCTTGTTACTAAAACACTGTGTAGAAAATTTAGATAAGTATAATTGGGAGCTGAAATAAATAGTCAATGGTCAATGGGGAACAGTGATAATGAATATAGCCATCAATAAATACAATCACCATATAAAAGGAAACACTGCCTTTCTTTCTTTTGGATAATCTTTAAAATTTTCGAGATACCATTTGTGGTGATGAAGCGCGCGCGGCAACAGGTTTGACACTGTCCACACAAAGAACGCGAACGAAGCAAGATTCCAGCACATCAGGAAGTAACCGAGCCATTCGATCATTTCACCAAAATGATTCGGACATGATATATACTCAAATAAAAATCCCTTTGGGATCTTATAATCCTTTTCTCCCGGCTTGCGCAAATGAATGAGAATGTCATCTGCATAAAAATTGATCGCAAATCCTGCGAAAAATAATATCACTCCTAAAATAAAATTCCAGTGTAAAAAATAATGCACGGGGTAATCTGCAAAGTTGCTTAAATAATAACCGTTGATCCCGGCATTTACAGAATTAAACATCATTGCAGACAACATGATCATCACCGGCATTTGTTTTCCCTTTGTATTTGTACGCAAGGGAAAAATAAAGCTGCGGTGAATATAGTGCAGCAGGTAAAGCACCGCGAAGAATACAGCATAGCTGTTGAACCTGAAGAAATAAATATACACCGATAAAAAAACAACCGGCGCCCATCCTTCCATGATCACCCAGCCGAGTTGGTTAGATATCATTGGTCCCCACGACGATTTGGCATGCCTGCCATAAGGCGCTGAAACAAATAACTGGACAGGAAATAAGACAACTGCAACGAGTATCCATATCCATAATAAATTTTGTATTGTTAACTGGTCCCACATGCAGCGAAAATACAATGTATTCATCTAAATTCGGAATATGTACAAATAAAAAATCCTTGAAGAATGTCTTCAAGGATTTCTTTGCTGAACTAATTGCAAAAAAACACCATGCATGGAAATACATGGCGTTAAAATTTATGGCATTGTCCAGACAGCAGTTGTTGTGCCATCCGTATTAAAATCTTCCGTCATAATTAATTTACTTCCTTTATACAGTTTCACTGAATCAACTTCTCCAAATCCCCTGAAGGATACATTTAAATATTTCACACGACCTCCTAAATCTCCTGTATGAGAAACACTTTTTAATAGCGTATTATTTTTTAAGGTGCTGACAACATTGTTCTGGATCTGCAATGCATAATCTGCATACGTACTTGGATCAGTCAGTTGCTGGGAAATATTTCTCGTAATTTGCGAACCTGCATGAATTTCACAAAACGTCGGATCAGAACCTGCTTCCCATGAAGCATACACCGAGCTATCATTTCTCATTCCTAAATCGATCTCTCTGGCAGTCCCGTCTCCATTAATATTTCTTGCTGTGGCAACCAGCTTCAGGCTATCAGTATTTAAATTCAAATTAATTTCTTGGGGAACATTTATTGAATACTGTGAAAACCAAAAACCTGATGTATGCGGAAGACTAGCCGGATATGCAGCTTCACCATTTTTTATAAAACTGGAAGGCGAATAAAAAACATTGTTACCGGCAGAACCTTCGTTATACTCCAATACCCAATCGGTTGGAGTGATAGTTGAAGATGCGGAGGTTAAACACGCAATAGAAGTAAATACAGGCAAACCACCATTGCTTACTGTCATTCTCCAGCATTGACCGTCGGGAGATTTCATGATCACACCCGAGCCGATATCTTCAATATTAATATCGCCGCCTTTCACATCCAGTTTGGATACCGGGGCATTCGTTCCGATTCCCACTTTGCAATCATCTGTAATTTTCACACAAGGCTGTGATGGCACGCCTGTTCCGAAAATATATCCGCCGCCTGTACCGTATGCTTCGTTGGTAAATACTACATCTCCTTTTGCCGATCCCTGTATCAGGTCGTCACTGTCTCCGGCAACACCTATTACAACACCGTTACCAGTATATGCTGTATCCGTGAACCTGATAGTAGGCGTTTCTCCGTTAACGAGTATATTTTTATTTCCCGTAGTTGTATTTTTTACTTCCAGTGAAGCTTTGGGACTCTCTGTTCCTATTCCTACCTTGCCTGTCTTGTAGTAAATATTATTTACAGTATCACTCCATTGTGTTCCGTTTCCTGCTTTTTTAGCATAGAAAGAATAAGGCACAGATACCAGCTGGCTTGCACCAACCAATGAATAATTTGAACCACCCTGGTCATCCAGTTCCAGCTTAATAAAGTAAGTGGTATCACCCCAGATAATATTGCCCATTGAACCCGAAACCACAGCTCCCTGCCCAATTTCCAATGCGATCATACCAAGAGTATTAGATAGTACGTGATGTGTTTCTATATATACTGCAGTGCCTGCAGGACTGCCTTTTACAATACTTATGCGCAGACCGAGCGCCTTATCTGTAAGGACATTTCCATTATTGTCGCGGGCTACAGCCTGGTATTTAATAGCATCCGGGACACCCGAATATACCTGCGTAAAGATCAGCAACAGCAAGGCAACAGGTAAAAATGTGTTCTTCATAGTCAAATTTTTATAGTTTTATGATTTTAAAGGTTCCGAAGACAGAATTGCTTGCGTTGCTGATCTTCAATAAATACATGGCAGGTGTCCATTCGCTGCAGCTTATTTTTGTTATATCATTTTGTATATCGCCTTCTTTCACCATTTTACCATTAAGATCGAATAACTGGAAACGACCATTTTTAATGGTGTTGTCGCTCTGAATGATCAGCATATCGTTCGCGGGGTTGGGATATAATTTTATATTACGGGATAAATTATTTGACAAAGCAGTAATCACGTATTTGTTTTGATTAAATCCGCTAGTCAGTGAAACTGAACTTGAAGGTGTTTTCAATGTAGCTATGATCGTTTCACCAATGGTCCAGTATAAGTTGGTGGTACCGTTGCTGAGTGTACCGCTGGCTGAACATTCCAGGTCGGGGAATATTTGCTGCGCATTTATGCAGGAAATGCAAGTAAGCAATAAGGCGAAAAGTATAATTTTTATCATTTTAATTATTTCTGCAATCAAACAATACTCAAAAGTAGGAAGAACAAATTACTTATTGTTAGAAATATTTTTCATATTTTTACATCATGATAATAAATGTTAAACCATATTATATTGATAATCTGATTGTTATTTCATGCAAAAGCCAAATAATTTACTATTCACCAGACTAAATAACTTATCCAAGGATAAATTTTCTCACTTTGAGTCATTTGTGAATTCCCCCTATTTTCATAAAGGAGAAAAAGCCGTTCAATTTCTCGCATCTATTAAGCCCTATTATCCCGATTTCGCATTTCCTAAATCTGTTGAAATTAAGATTGAAAAAATAGCAGCGAATCAAACTTCTTACAGTGTTTTGCTCAGCAGGATCAATGACCTGTTAGATAAATTTGAATTATATGAACATTTCAATTCAAAAACATTCTTAAAAAATTCACTTGAATATGAACTGGAACTCGAACATAAAAACAATGTGAAATTTTACCATCAGCTGCAGCAGAGCAGAAAAAATACGATCGAAGACAGCAATGATTTTTATGCAGGGTTTTATAAAGAATTTGCATCTATCTCTGTTTGTGAAAACAACTGGAATACAGATAAAGAAAAGATCCTGTTTCATAGTGAAAATGCGATGACTCACATCCTTTATTTTTTTCTAAGTAAATATTTGCTGATCTATGCCAATAAGGTCACTCACTCTTTAAATATTACCGCACAACAGAAAGAAACACTGGAAACGGAGATGTTGCTGGTGTATGTCAATACTTACCTGGAGAAACTTCCTTTATCGGTGCAGTGTGTTTATTACATCATTCAATTATTTAAAAATATTCCGGCAGACAAGAAAGAGTTTGATATTTATTTTGAAAAATTAAAACAACAGACCTTCGCTTTACCGAAAGATGAAGTGACAAATGAGATCAAATATGCATTGATACAGGCTTCCTCCGCCTGTGTTTTCAAGTGTTATACGGATCCGAAGTATTTTGAAAATGCTTTTGAGATCATTCAATACCTGGTTGAAAAAGATCTTTACTTTTCAGACCTGCACGAACTGTTGATCCAGCAGCGTTTTATCCTGATCGTGAAGATCGCATTGGGTGCAAATAAAGTTGATTGGGCAAAAAAATTCATCGAGGAAAAAATACACCTGATTAAAAAATCGTCGCGGGAAGATTTTTACAATTACGCATTTGGATTGATTTATTTCCAGCAGCATCAATACAACGACGCCGTAAAGCTCATGGTGAAAATAAATTTAAACAGTGCACAGTTTATTGCAGATTATAAATTGACGTTATTAAAAATGTATTATGAGCTTGCTGATATCCCGGGTTTTAATTATCAGCGTCAGACTTTTTTAAAATTTTTGGGGAAAGACCGGTCGCTGAATAAAACGCATCAAAAAAATATTATCGATTCTGTTGAACTGATCAGGTGGCTTTTCAAGTATAAGAAAAACGAAAAGTATAACGAGTTAAGCGAAAAAATCACATCCAAAAATCTTCATTATTTATTGGCTAACTACCGCGACAAGTGGTTTGCTGAAAAATATAATGCTCTTGTAAAAGCATAAACTACTGCACGACCAATTTTCCCGTTGCAATTGTTTCCTTGCTTTGTAATATTTTAAAGATGTACATCCCTGATGCAAGATCTTCTCTGTAAATATCAAATGTATTTCCTGTGGATGGAATTGTTTTCAGTATACTTCCTTCGAGGTTCATCAATAATAAAACCGCATCTTTCAGTGGATCGCTTTCTACAATGACTTGCGTTTTATCTCTGAACGGATTTGGAAATATCTTCACATCTTTCACGTTGAATTTTACATTCTTGACTTCGCTGATCAGGTTTACTTGTATAAAATCTCTGCCAACAGTATGGAAAGTTTGATTGGTAACTACAGGAACATTATAATCAAAATAAATA
>JAQBNI010000077.1 GCA_028288625.1 Bacteroidota bacterium
CAGGAACCTCATTTAAGAATTTTGTCAAGCTGAATTTATAATCTCCTTTATTCAGATAATTATCCATAAATACAAGATAAGCATGATATATTTTCCACTTCTCAGTGAGTTCTTCAACTTGACGTTTAAAGAATTTATTTTCCAATACTTGTTTGTATATATCATATGCTTCCGCAAGTTTATGGTCAAGTAAATACAGTTTGAACTCTGATTCTTTAATAACGAACCAATTGTAATAACTTTCAGGAATTTTAATAGTATGAGAATCGTTTAGTAATTCTATGCCTTTTGAAAATTGTCTAGAGTTTAGAAATGCTTTCATTCGATATAATAAAACGGCAGTTTGACGTGTATTATTAATCACTTGAGGTTTACTGTTCATTAAATTTTCTGCTTCATCACATATTTCGAGAATTTTATCCATTTCATTATTATTCTCATAATATAATAATGCCAAATAAAAATAATAGAAATCAATCTCAGGATTTTCTAATTCTTTTCTTAAATTATAGAACTTCTCGACATTGTCTTTTACACTTAGCAACAGTTCATCTGTAATTGGAACTGAAGAAACAAAATCTCGAATTACTTTATAATATAAATATTTAGCGAACTGTTCCTTTTGTGATAATTCAATATACTTTAAATATCTCGGCTCTTCTTCCAGAAAAGATTTAGCATCACCCTTTAATCCATAAAAAGTGAGTAGGTAATAAGAGTAATTCCTAAGTATGTCATAAAAATTATATTTTAATGCTTTTGAATAATTTTCTTTTACTAATTCTGTAATCAATTTTGTTGTACCAGTTAACTTTATTAAAATTTCAATTATCTGATTATACGTGATACATTCATAATATGCTCTGCCTTGTTCATTATTAAAAATATCTTCACTATCTAGTAAGAGTATTGATTTTAATACTTTGCTTTTAAATCTGGATTTTATCTTCCTATAACGTGCGTCTTTTTCTCCGCTTCCATATAAATGCATCGCCGCAGATTCATCATCATTTACCTTTCCAGACTCTATTCCTTCGTAGAGTTTATAATATAAATTAGTATTGCCTTGGGTTAAAAACGTCTTATCAAAAACGTCAATCTTAGATAATCGTTTGCGATTAACAACTTTTACAAGTTCTTTAATAGAATCCATATTGTCACATTTAATTTATTTATTAAGAATCAAGAATTTGAAAACAAGTAAGTTAGATACTACATTGCAATATAGTATTTATTTTTCTAAGTCACAACATACTATGTATGGTTTTGCATATCCTATTGATTTACACCAATTTTACACTGCAATGAAGTATTCAGCATCTTAAGAACCCGTTAATTTCCCAACATTACCGGTGTTTTATAGATCCAGCAAAATCAGAACATGATAAAACCCTGATAAAAAGCATGAATACTGCAAATTTTAAACCCTTAAAAACCCAAGATCTGTCACAAATAATGAAATAAAAACCCAACAACTCCACATATAACTGTATGATTAGCATTGAATTGCATATCATAATTCATATTTACCCTACCGTATGAACAGTCACATATTATTTCTTTCTGTAATGAACATTTGTGTAGAAGTATCCTATATTTGTCTTAATAAAAACAGCAAATTATGGGACTTATCGCCGCAATCATCTTAGCACTTTCCTCCATTGTAATTGATGGAAGTGGAAACAAACTTGCAGGAACTTCAACTTCAACCAAAATTGTTATTGATGGCAGTGGAAACACTCCCGTTAGTGCAACAAGTAAAATTGTAATTGACGGTTCTGGTAACTAAAAAATGTAGGTAGTTGTTCAAGGGAAGCAATTACTCTATAACACTTTATTTTTTCTCCCCCACTCTAATAAAATAGTTAGTAGTTTAGTTCTTACACAGGATGGTTTCGCCATCCTGTATTTTTTTATGTGAAATTCAAATAGGAAGTACTGTCGTGGTAGCTATAAGATTGGAAGTGGCTTTGGCAAGCAGCCTATTCCCGGCATTGTGCAATTTGGATTCTGCATGAAGTACGGTCTTCCCTGCCCTTATGATCCGCCCTTCACCGGTAATCTTTTCTCCCAGCCTCGCAGGATATAAATAATCTACATTCATGTTTATCGTCGCATAACCTGTTAGTCGTCCTAAAAGAAATCCAGCCGCGCCCATTAATTCGTCGAGCATGGTAGCCACAACGCCTCCGTGCAGCATCCCGATCGGGTTCAGCATATATGCTTCCACGGTAAACTGCATTTTCACATGCGATTCATCCGCTTCCAGAACCTGTGCTTTCAGCCACTCCATCAATGGGTAATCAAATGCCCATTTATCCTTGCCGATCTGGTTTTTGAAGAATTCTATCCGGGCATTCATTTTTAAAATATTTAGTGATTACAAAATTACGTTATCCACACTTCAAGCTACACAATAACTTCATCACGGTTAAATTCGGAAGTGAGATGAAAGTGAATTTCCGGATAATCCTGCTTTGTTAATCTAAGTATCCATTCGGAACTCGCCAGGAAAACAGGTTTTTCATCCTTATCAAAAGCAATGTAATTGGATTTCGTGCGGATGAACTCATTCAATTTTGCTGTATTGTCGCTGGTCACCCAGCAAGCCTTATAATATTGAAGCGGCTTAAATTTACAGGATGCTCCATATTCGTGGAGCAAACGATACTGGATCACTTCAAACTGCAGCTCGCCAACAGTTCCGATGATCTTTGCCTGCGTAGTATGTACCGTAAACAATTGCGCCACACCTTCCTCCGTCAGCTGTCTGATACCTTTTTCCAGCTGCTTTGTTTTCATCGGATCGGTATTCACCATTTCCTTAAATATCTCGGGAGAGAAATTCGGAATGCCCAGGAAACGCATTTGCTCTCCTTCCGTAAGCGTATCACCAATCTTAAAATTGCCGGTATCGTTCATTCCTATAACATCGCCGGGGAAAGCATCTTCCACTATACTCTTATCCGACGCCATGAACGTAACGGGGTTGCTGAAACGCAGCTCTTTTTTTAATCGCGTGTGATAGAAAAATTTATTACGCTCAAATTTTCCGGAACACACGCGCAAAAATGCGATCCTGCTCCTATGGTTCGGGTCGATATTTGCATGGATCTTAAATACAAAACCTGTCATCTTTTCTTCCGTTGGCATTACCACGCGTGTATCAGTATTCCTGCCACGCGGAGACGGCGCTATGCGAATAAATGTTTCCAGCAATTCTCTTACTCCGAAATTATTTACCGCAGACCCAAAAAATACCGGCGCGATTTCTCCCGACTTATATTTTTCATCATCAAAAGATTCATACACTCCATTGATCAGTTCTACATCTTCCCGAAGCTTTGCGGCATCGCGCGGATCGAGCTGTTTATCGAGTTCTTCATCATCCAAATCACTGATGGTTACATATTCTTCTTCCACTCTTGTATTCGAAGCCCTGAATAAATTCAATTGCTTGTCGTATAAATTATACACGCCCTTAAAGAAAGGACCAATGTTGATAGGCCAGGATAACGGACGCACTTTAATAAATAATTTTTGTTCGAGTTCGTCTAACAGATCAAAAGGATCCTTGCCATCTCTATCCATTTTATTAATAAAGACAATCACCGGCGTATTGCGCATCCTGCAAACTTCCATGAGTTTTTCGGTTTGCATTTCAACACCCTTCACACAATCCACTACTAAAATTACACTGTCTACTGCAGTAAGCGTGCGATAAGTATCTTCCGCAAAATCTTTGTGACCGGGCGTGTCTAATAAATTGATGAGCGTGTTCTGATATTCAAATGTCATCACTGAAGTAGCAACGGAAATACCGCGCTGCTTTTCAATCTCCATAAAATCCGAGGTCGCAGATTTTTTGATCTTGTTGGATTTTACTGCGCCTGCAGTTTGTATAGCACCGCCGTACAATAAAAATTTTTCCGTCAGTGTTGTCTTTCCTGCATCCGGGTGCGAGATGATCGCAAATGTTTTTCTTCGGTGTATTTCTTCTGTAACGCGTGACATCATTTATTTTTAATCGCCTCAAGCGAGTGCAAAAATAATCATTATGAGATTAGCGAATTATGAAATATTCTTATTGAAGAGATTTTTGAAGTGTCAGGAGATATAATTGACATCGTTGAATTTGGCGAAATCAACGTAATTAATATTTTCATTGCTGATCAGGATCTTTTCAAACACCGCATTCCATACAATTTCTTCCTTGCGGTAAGACGTATTGGTGAATGTATCCTGGCTGTATGACTGATCGTATACTTTTAACTGGAGCATAAATTCGGGTTCATTGCGGTTAAACTCCTCTTCACCCATATTAAAGAACGGACTTTTTTCATCTATAGGATGAACGATCGTCCATGACGTAGCAAAAAAAACGATCTCTTTTCTTTCCAGTTCAAGCTCAAAAAATTGTCGCGATGCTCGTCCATTCTCATCAACAATTTCTGAGGCGATCAACCTTACTTCTGCATTCTGCAATTGGTGATTCAGCTTATTTGCCACGCGAAACATAAATGCAAAACCTTCTTTATAAGGTGCGACCACGCCAATTTTAGAGAACTGAATTTTAGGGACGGGTTTTGAAAATCGTCCATACAGCAAGCCGGTTACAATCGCAAAATATAAAACTCCGGAAAGCGCATCGATGGCAGCTACAAAGCTGGAAATCGTTGTTGCCGGGTTGATACGTCCATAACCAACTGTGGTATAAGTCTGCGAACTGAAAAAGAACAGCTCAAAATAATTCTTTAATGGAGAATGGGTTTCAATTCCGTGAAAGTGATTCACACCCAAAACCACATCATAAATAAAAGCGAAAATTGCATTGGATGTCAAAAAACCAAGAACAACAATGCCGAGAAAAACCGACCATTTAGAATTGATCATCCAGTGAAAAAAACTAAAGCGCTGAAAAATATTCAATCCTCTCCTGCTCACGTTGAACGAGCCGTCTTTATTAACTATGCGCTGATTTTTGCCAATGGTAGAATTTCCAAATCCGAATTCTTTTCCGTTTTCTTTTATTCTTTTGAACATGTAAACAATTTGTTTGTAAAGATGGCGATTAGAAAAGAAAAATGTTAGGTATTTTTGATTGAAATCACTACTTTCAATTAAATGCTTTTTAAAATGGGAAAAACCTGTTTTTTTCGACTCCTTGTATTCTTTGTTTTGCTGCTTTCGGGTTTTTCTTCAAAAGCTACACATATTGTCGGCGGCGTATTAAATTACAAATACATCGGCAATGATACTTTTGAATTCAAATTGTTCGTTTACCGTGATTGTAAAAATGGTATCGCATTATTTGACAATCCCGCGCTGTTTACATTCTCGCTCAACAACAATGATTATAATGACACGTTAATTGAATTACTTGTAGACTCCGATACACTTGACCCACATGTGGATGATCCGTGCGTTACCGTGCAGCCAGCTGTATGTGTGGAGTTTGTAACTTATACTTTCCGTATTGGTTTGCCACCTAACCCTAACGGTTATATCGTAGGCTACAGCAGGTGCTGCAGGAACAACAGCATTTTAAATTTAACGAGAGGATCCAGCGGCGACGGATTAAACCAAATAGACTGGGGCGCTACTTACACGATCAACATACCCGGAACACAAAACCAGCATATACAAAATTCAAGTCCTGTATTTAAAAATTTCCCTCCTGTGGGAATTTGCGCGAATAAGCCTATTTTCTTTGATCATTCCGCAGATGATGCAGATGGTGATTCTCTTGTTTATAAATTATGCACTCCATATGATGGTGCTTTGAAATGCAATCCAAATAATATGTCTTTTGATCCAACTTGTTCTGAACCGGGTTACAGATATCAGCAGCCCCCATATCCTAATGTTATATTTGAACCTCCTTACAGCTTAACAAATTTATTAGGCGGCGTGCCTTTATCCATTGACCCACATACGGGATTGTTAACCGGAACACCAAGTACGATCGGTCAATTCGTAGTAGGCATTTGTGTAGATGAATACAGGAGCGGTGTTTTTCTTACAAGAACACTTAGAGACTTTCAATTTAATGTTACAGATTGCGGGTTATTAGTAGTCAGTAGTTTTTTTGCGCCTTCTGTTCAGTGCAATAATTTAACTGTAGGATTTACAAATCACAGTACCGGCGCTACGACATACAAATGGTATTTCGGTGACGGAGATTCTTCCACTGCACAAAACCCTAACCATACTTATGCAGACACCGGTCATTATAAAGTTACTCTCGTTTGTAACCAGGGCGCAGTTTGCCAGAATATATCCTCGCAAATTGTATCCGTGCAGTTCAAACGTGTGAGCGCGGATTTTTCAGTGAGTGATACCTTGTGCTTATCGCCGGGAGATACTATTAAATTTACCGATCTGAGCACAGATGCCTTTAATGTAGTTCACTGGGATTGGTCTTTCTCCACCGGAAAAGCAGATACCAGCAAGAATTCCTATGTGATTTATGACGGATCATTTTCCACCATAACGGCTACGCTCACGGTGAGTTCTATTAACGGCTGTACATCCACGTTATTCAGAATTTTTCCCTTAGCTACAAAACCAACGCACACCTTACCGCCATCACTTTCTGTTTGTAAAGGTGGGACAATACTGATCCCGTTAACGATGCAGGGAAATAATATTTTTCAATGGAGTCCGGCTGCAGGGTTAGACAATCCGAATTTGCAGAGCCCGACGGCAACAGTAAATGCAGCAATAAAATATTATGTAACCATAAAAAGTATTTTCGGAAGTGATACGTGCGTAACAAAAGACAGCATACAATTATTATTAAATGACAGCCTCGAAGTACATATCGCTCCAAAAGATCCTTTCGTGATCTGCAACGGAAGATCGATTACATTAACTGCGTCAACTATTCCAACGGGAGGGAATTTTGAATGGTCATCTTCTCCAACATTTACGCCGGTATTATCTACAACGAATTCTGTTTTTGTAACAGTTCCCGGTACATCGCAAACATTTTATGTGAGGTCTACAAACGCAAACGGCTGCGCGAGTACGGACAGCAGCAAGGTAACGATTGCCGATAGTATTCCTAAAGTTTTATTGGGAGATACGATCAGGGTGTGTAAGGATTCCGTAAGATTAAATGCGGGAACTCCTCCCGGCGCAACCGTAACATGGTCGACAAGTCCAACCTTCATCCCGGTGATCGGAACCGGTTCATCCATCACCATTGCACAAACTTTGCCAATTGTAAAATATTATATAAAAATACAAACCGGAACTTGCCAGAATATTGACAGCGTCGTGGTATTATTTAACGATACAGTTCCGCAGATCACATTGGTTGACAACCTTGTGCTTTGTAATAATATTGTAAATGTTACTGCAACCGTAGATCATAGCGAATCCATTATTTGGTCCACTTCGCCTTTATTTACTACGGTTATTGCTACAGGAAATAATTTAAGCCTGACACAGGTTCCTAAAACAGTAACCTATTATATCAAAGCTACATATAAAGGTTGCGCTTCGTTAGATAGTGTAACCGTTACGATACTCGATATTCCGCAGATCAATATTTCCGATTCCGTTTTTGTATGCGCAGATTCATTGCGGCTTATCGGAAGGATCAGCAATTTTGATTCTGTGATCTGGGCTTACGATTCTGCATTCACTACCATTTTTTCTCACAGCCCCAACATTATTGTCAGCCAAACCGTACCGGAAAGAGAATACTACATAAAAGTGTATTACGGGCAATGTTCTGTAACCGATAGTTTCCGCGTATTTAAGAATGATACTATTCCAACCGTCGCTATCGGCAGGAACCAAACTATTTTTTGCAGTGATACGGTAAGTGCATCCGCAACTGCAGACTATTTTACCGCATTGGCATGGTCTACCGACCGTGATTTTATAAATATCATCTCCACTTCATTATCTTTTACGACTACACAGTTAGAAGCTGAGAAGTGGTATTATTTTAAAGCGAATTATAATTTCTGTTTTGCAACAGACAGCATCAAGCTGGAGAACCGTTCGATAAAATATTCAAAACAGGATGCGGAAGTTTGTATCGGGGATAAAACGACAATGGATCTCCATGTACAAACGCCATCAACATATAATGTTACCTGGCATGTAAATGGTGATACGATCATTACAAATAATTCTTCTACGCTGGAAGTAACTCCAGATACCACGCAAATGGTTCGTTTTTCCATTGTCAATTTATACGATTGTAATGTAACCGATAGCTTACGCATCGCTGTTCACCCTATACCGGTTGTGGATGCATCAGTGGATAAGCCGGTCATTTTGCCGGGTGAACAGGTACAGCTAAATGTAACTCAAACCCCCGGCTTTAACTATAACTGGACACCGGCGGGCGCTGTTTCCAATCCTTCAATATATAACCCTACTTCATCACCTGCCCAAACCACAATATATACTGTTGTGGTTTCCGACAGATCGCAGTGCACCGGCATGGATACAGTAAGCGTGCAGGTATTAAATTATGAATGCAGTTTAGGATCAGTCTTTATTCCAAATGCATTTACTCCGAATGGCGATGGAATAAACGATATATTTAAAGTGCGCACAAATATTCTCAGATCTATTCACCTTGAAGTGTACGACAGGTGGGGAATAAAAGTATTTCAAACTGATAATATCGCTGATGGCTGGGATGGAACATATAAGGGGCAGCAGGCTACGGAAGATTCCTACGGTTATTATTTTACCGGGGAATGTTTGCAGGGTGAGCAATTAAAATTGAAAGGAAATGTTTCGTTATTGCGTTGAAAAATTTATGAGTAGACAGAAAGGATCCTTGCTTTTAGCGATGATTATTTATACCCTGAGCACATATGCTTCACATATCGTCGGCGGTGAAATTTACTATAAATACCAGGGCAATAATACTTACAACATCAAATTATTTTTATACCGGGATTGCAGCAACCCAACGAATTTACTTCTCGAAGATTCGGTGGTTATTACCGCGTATAAAAAATTTAATACGGACGATGTTAAGTTCCAGGCGTACCGCCAGGAAATAGATACCTTGCCCATCACGCTGAATAATTCATGTTCGCAGCTTCCGGATGTATGCGTAGAAAAGCATACGTATACAGCTACGATCACACTTCCTCCTTCTGCAAGCGGCTGGTCGGTATTTTTTTCAACATGCTGCAGGAATGCGACAGTAGGCAACATCGAATCACCGGGCAATACCGGCGCCTCTTATCTTGTAAATATTCCTCCGGCAAACCAGCTTGTAACAGGATTCGGAAATTCTGAATTCAAATCATTTCCACCGATCGCAATATGTGTAGGCAAGCCCGTCTCTTTTGATAATTCTATCCATCTAAACCCAGGGGATTCCGTTTCTTATAGTCTTTACACACCTATTGATGTAGTGGATTCAAATAGCAACAATGAGTTTGTTTTCCATCCTATTCTATGGCGGCTCCCTTATTCTGAAGCGGATATGCTTGGCGGAACAACTTTAACTATTAATCCTGGAACCGGGTTTTTATCCGGCACACCAAATACAATCGGACAATTTTTAGTTGGCGTACATGCGATGATCTTCAGGAACGGTACGCTGGTTGCGGAAACCCGGCGCGACTTCCAGTTCAATGTAACAGATTGCTTTGACCAGATCGGATTTACATTTACAAAAACATGCGGAAGTACTACGGTTAGTTTTACAAACAGGACAGTTGGTCATCATACTTTTACATGGACTTACGGAGACGGAGCCACACAGACGGGCATTGTAAATCCTTCTCATACTTATCCCGGCTTCGGCACTTACACGGTGACTCTGCATACTGATTCTGTTGCGGGATGTCCTTCCACATTCACTCAAACTATTACACTTGGTAACGATAAGCCCATTGCAAATTTTGCTATTGGAAATTTTTCCGATTGTCTGGGCAAAAATGATACCATACGGTTAACTGATCTTTCTATAGATACGATCACCTTTCCCATTGTTTCGTGGCAATGGTCTGTAAACGGCAGGCTGCTCTCCTATGATAAAAATGCAATTTATTATTTTGACCCTTCGGATGCTTTTTTCTTTAGTACGGTATACATTAAGCTGGTTATAAAAAATTTAAACGGGTGCACGGACAGCCTGACAAAAACTATTCCGGTAAGGGGAATGAAACCTGAATATACATTAGTGCACGATTATTCTATTTGCCAGATCGGAAACCAACAGGGTATTCATGTAGATCTTTCCTATGATCCTTTTGATTTCCTTTCATTCAAATGGACACCGGCGACAGGCGTAAGTAATACAAATATTGCAGATCCGGATATTACGGTTAGCCAGCCTGCTACTTATTATGTAACCATAACACGAACCATAAATAATATTACCTGCAGTACCGTTGACAGCATACGCATCAGTTTCCAAAAACCCGATATATATGTTCCGCGCGATACAACATCTTTTTGCGGAATTCCATCCATGCTGATCACTCCTGTCGGCGATTCCACTTTATATTCTATACAATGGTCTGATGTTTCCGATTTTTCCAATATAGTTTCGAATAACAACAGTATCATTATCAATAAGCCTTTAAGCACAAATGCCGTAACTTATTATTACCACGCCGATTTCGGATCGGGATGTACTTACTCTGATTCCGTGAAAATTACATTCATTACCGGTGCACCTGCAATTCAACTTGCGGACAGTTTTTTCTTCTGTTCAAGAAATATAAATATTCCCGCAACGATTACGCCGACGGCTGCAGTGGAGTGGTCAACCTCACGAAATTTTTCAACGATCTTAAGCACAAATAATCCGCTGGTCATCACGCAAACACAAAACTCGCTAAAATATTATTTAAGGACCGGTTCCGGTCTTTGCATCGCTGTGGATAGCATCACCGTTTCTACTACAGATCCGATCACTTCCAAACTTGTTCGTGATACATTTATCTGTGGTAATAAAATTTTGATGAAAGCAGATCTAACGGGTATAACTGTACGGTCTGTTCAATGGTCATATAACAACAATTTTATTCCGGTATTTGCAACGACCGACACAACAACGGTAACAAAAACAGGTGCTGCAACACGTCAGGTCTTTATACTGGTGACTGCAATTAACGGGTGCACTGCTGTTGATAGCGCGATCATTACTTTCAATGATGTGGCGCCGGTTATTATGCTCACTGATGATACTACATCATGCAGCAACCGAGTTTCATTAGCAGCAAATGTAATTCCTTTGCTGCCGGTTGAATGGTCAGCAAATGCCGGTTTTATTCCTGTATTGTCTACCTCGACGACTTTGAATATCATACAAAATTCTAAAACCGCGGTATATTATATCCGCGTTACAAACAATGGCTGCCCGGCAATAGACAGTGTAAAAGTGACAATCCCGGATACTTTCCCTCAAATACAATTAGATGACCTCGTCAGTGTCTGTAATGACACCGTTCGGTTACATCCTGTTCTTACCAATGTAAATTCAGTGCAATGGTCACTTGACAGGAACTTCAACATCATTCTTTCCACGCATCCTGATCTCCATATTGCACAAACTGCTCCTGCTGTTACTTATTATTTAAAAGCATTTTACGAAAATTGTCCTGTCACCGATAGCGTACTTGTTCTGTACAACAATATCCTTCCTGATATCGTGCTCGCAGACAGTATTTCCTTGTGTGATAATTTTGTGAATACTTTTGCAGCAGTACAAAACTTTGATAGTATCCTCTGGTATACAGACGGAAGCATGATCAACGTGATCTCGCATGGATCAACTTTACAAATTTCACAGGCGCAATATATTTCGACGTATTACATCAAAGCTTTTTATAATGGCTGCACTGCAAATGATAGCATTACCATCCTCAATAATAAAATAGAATATTCCAAAGTAAATATTGCTGTTTGCAAAAACGATCCTGTAGATGTTCAATTAAATATTTTATCACCCATAGCATATATAGTTGACTGGAAATTTCATGACTCCACTTTTTCCACGAACGCAGGAAATATTCAATTAAATGCACAGCATTCAGGTATTTTAATTTTCACGATCAGCAACGGAAGCTGCCGGATCGCTGATTCCATATTGATCACTGTAAACGATAATCCCGGCGTAAATGCGCTTGCTGATAAAGATTCCATTCAAAAAGGAGAACAAGTACAATTGAGTACAAACCCATCTGTAGGATTTACATTTAATTGGTCCCCTCAGAATTTACTTTCAAATCCCGTCATTACAAATCCAACATCTTCCCCAACGGAAACCACCACCTTTATAGTTCGCGTAACCGATCAGAACGGATGCGGAGCTTCTGATTCCGTTACGGTAAGAGTATACAACAGCGGCTGCAGCAATATTTATATCCCGAATGCATTTACCCCCAATGGCGACCACGTGAACGATATGTTCCGGGCAAGAAGTGCGGGAGTGAAAAATATGCGTTTGATCGTTTTTAACCGGTTGGGAGAAAAGATATTTGAGACCACTGATCCCGGCGCCGGATGGGACGGAACCTATAAGGATCAGCCTGCTCCCGAAGATTCTTATGGTTATTATTTTTCCGCAGAATGTTTACAAGAAGAGAAAATAATATTAAAAGGAAATGTAACTTTGCTGAGATAGAAAAACAGCTACAAATAATCGATTTTTAATTAAAATAAGCATCAACATGAAGCAAATCCATATTGCCCTCATTGTATTTATTTTTTGCACAACTGCAAATGCACAAAACCAAAAAGAATATAAAGGAAATAAAAAAGAGATAGAAACCGCTTACTTAAGAAATACTGTCATTACCATTGATGGTAAGTCCTTTGATTACAGGATATTGAAGCATTATACTGAGGCACAATTGAGAAGTATGTCACCTGTAAAAAGAAACCAGGTACTTTTTATTTATACCGGTTCATATACTGTTACAGGTACAGAAAATTGTCCTTCGTTCTCTGAAAAAGATATAGATGTTGCAAAACTGGAAACCATGAGAAAAGAAAATAGTACCGCGGACATAGCTTACGGAAATGTCTGCCAGGTGCATGTTCAATTAATGTCGCAACAATTATTCAGACAAAAAATGGAAGAATTAAAAAAATAAAATAAGACTTATGAATAAAAAATTTACGCTCTTCGCATTCATACTAGCCTCTACAATTTCCTTTTCATTAGGACAGGTTTACCAGATCAATACTTTTAATAACCAAACTGTAACGACCTGCCGCGGTATTTTTGAAAGCTCCGGTGGAGACCCGAATATCTGCAATGGCTACGACAATAACGAAACCAGTGTTGTTACTTTTTGTTCAGGCACCCCCGGCAGACCTATCCGCGTAAGTTTTCTTACTTGGGATATTGAAGATGGCTTTGATACACTATATGTATATAACGGCACTTCCACCGCCTCGCCTGTGATCGGCACCATTACAGGTTCAGGGGATAACAATACGACTCCCTTATTTTTTACTTCTACAGGAACCTGCCTCACTTTTAAATTTGTTTCAGATAATTCCGTGAGTTTCTGTGGATGGGAAGCAATCATTGGTTGCATGCCTGTAGCTTGTAGCGGCAATTTGCCCGCTAATGATGCATGCAGTACAGCCCCGCAGATCTGTGACCTGAATGGATATTGCGGAAATACGAGCGGCTGGTATACGCCCGATCATTCAAGTATAGGTACTACAGGCTCGGGCTTGTTTTGCGGCTCGATAGAAAATAACTCGTGGGTATCCTTTGTGGCTTCGAATACCTCTGCTTCTTTTCAAATACAATCCGGAAATTGCGTGTATGCAACTTCGGGCATCCAGGCAATGGTCCTCGCATCTACCGATTGTAATAACTTTAGTGCCCGTTCAAATTGCGTCAGCCAGTCTGCCGGTTCAGGAAATTTTTCCATCACAACAAATACGCCGCTCATTATCGGTACAAAATATTACCTGATGATAGACGGTTACGCCGGTAATATTTGCGATTATACGATCAATGCTTTATCGGGTGTGCAGGTGATCACCATTACTTCTTCAGCACCGGGTAACCAGATCTGCAATGGAAGCACTGCCACTATTACCGCTCACGGAGCTCCCGCTGGAACAATTTTCAGCTGGACGCCAACCGCAACAATCATTGGCTCTGCGACGGATTCCATCATCACTGTTCATCCTACAGTAACCACCACTTATACGCTCGTGATCACATTACCAAACGGCTGTGCAACGCAAACGGAAACATTTACATTAACCGTCAATCAACCGAAAGTAACCAATACTTCAACAACCATATGCCAGGGCGCAAGCGTTACCGTGGGAACGCACACTTACACGCAAACCGGTAACTATACAGATACTTTAAGAACTTCCGGGGGCTGTGATAGTATCATACATTTAAACCTCACGGTTAAACAAAAATCAACCACTAATATTACAAGATCAATTTGCCAGGGACAATCCGTAACGATCGGGAACCAGGTATTCACACAAACAGGGAACTATTCGGTTACGCTGCAATCAGCAAACGGGTGTGATAGTGTAGTAAATCTTGCATTGACGGTTAACCCTAAAAAGACAACCGCAATCTCGAGAACTATTTGCCAGGGACAAAATGTTGTGGTCGGCACGCACACTTATACGCAATCCGGAACCTTTATCGATACACTCCACTCAAGTGCAGGCTGCGATTCGGTAGTAACGCTTACCTTAGTCGTAAATCCTAAAAAAACAACTTCGATCTCAAGAACTATTTGTCAGGGACAATCCGTAGTGGTAGGAACACACACCTACACACAGTCAGGAACATTTATTGATACGCTTCGTACAAGCCTCGGCTGCGACTCTGTGGTTACTCTTTCACTGACAGTGACCAACAGGATCATCAATAATATTTCAAGATCAATATGCCAGGGACAAACGACAACGGTGGGTACGCATACGTATTCTCAATCCGGAAATTTTTCTGATACACTCCGATCCGTAGCAGGCTGTGACAGTATCATCAATTTAGCGCTTACCGTTATTCCAAGAAAAATATCCAACATTTCACGAACGATCTGCCAGGGACAAAATGTTGTCGTGGGAACGCATACATATACACAAACGGGAAATTTTACGGATACCCTTCATTCATCTGTGGGTTGTGATTCAATTGTTAATCTTACACTCATCGTAAACCCCAGAAAAACTACAAACACTTTCATAAGTATTTGCCAGGGACAAAGTGTTGTGGTAGGTACACATACCTATACACAATCCGGTAATTTTACAGACACACTTCACACAAGTACAGGATGCGACTCTGTAGTAAACCTCACCCTTACCGTAAATCCTAAAAAAACCACCGCCGTTGTACAAACGATCTGTCAGGGGCAGCAGGTAGTGATCGGTACACATACGTACTCACAATCCGGCAACTTCTCGGATACTTTACGTACAAGTCGCGGATGTGATTCTGTGGTAAACCTTACATTAACTGTAATTGATACAATAACGTCAAATATTCGACGGTCGATCTGTACGCAGCAAACGATCACAATTGGAACGCAAACATTCAGCACCAGTGGAAATTATACCGTAACACTTCCATCTGCCCAGGGCTGTGACAGTATCATACATTTAGCGCTTACAGTAACCGACAGCATTGTCGACAGTATTTCCAGAACAATTTGTTTTGGCAATAATGTAACCATAGGAAATCAGACATTCAATACAACCGGAAATTATTCTGTTTTCCTACAAGCGGCGGCAGGGTGTGACAGCACCGTAAATCTCCACCTTGTTGTTTTGGATTCAATTGTAAAAAATATTTCATCTACGATTTGCCAGGGACAATCTGTGCAGGTAGGCAACCAGGTCTTCACACAAACAGGAAACTTTACGGTTACGCTTATTTCTGCAAATGGCTGCGACAGTCTTGTAAGACTTGCGCTGATAGTTAATCCAACCAAAACGACCAATCTTACTCAAACAATTTGTGAAGGTCAGACCGTAATTATTGGCTCACAAACATTTGATAGTACCGGAATTTATAGTGTTACTTTACAAACTTCCCTCAATTGCGATAGTATTGTGAATTTAAATCTTACCGTTAACCCAAGGAAACTGACAAATTTATCGCCGGTTATTTGCAACGGGCAAACATTTACCGTGGGCAACCAAACATTCGACAGTACAGGTGTATTCGATATTACTTTACAAAGTATTACAGACTGTGATAGTATAGTGCATTTAAACTTAACGGTAAATCCGACTCCCGTAATAGATCTTCCTGTTGCTATCTGTGAAGGACAAAGTTATACAGTAGGCACACAGACCTTCACAATTGCAGGAAATTATACTGTAGTGATACCTTCCTCGCTCGGCTGCGATAGTACTGTACATCTCGCATTAACCGTTAATCCTGTATCAAGTACTTCTATAGAACGAACTATATGTGAAGGCGAATCCGTGACAATAGGTAACCAAACATTTACACAAGCCGGTAGCTTTACAGTTACGCTTCAAACTTCTTTAGGCTGTGACAGTGTTATAAACCTGTTCCTTTCCGTGAACCCAAGTCCTGTTATAGATGCAACATCAGATAAAACAACTGTACACCCGGGAGATCCGATACAATTAAATGTAACAACTACTGCCGAAGGACTCAGCTACAGTTGGACACCATCAAACTTGCTGAACGATCCCAATATTCAAAACCCGGTTGCAGGCATTACTGAACCTACATGGTTTTATGTAACTGCAACCAGTGAAACAACTACCTGTAAAAGCACTGATTCCGTATTTGTGAATCTTGAACCGTTTGCATGTACTGTTTATATACCGAATGCATTTACACCTAACGGCGATGGCGTAAACGACCTGTTAATGGTACGTTCCGCGGCAGTATTTGTATCTATGAAACTGATCATTGTAGACAGGTGGGGAAATATAGTTTTTGAAACCAGCGATATCAATAGCGGTTGGGATGGAATGTATAAAGGAAAGACCGCAGATGTTGATGCTTACGCATATTATTTCACCGGTGAATGTATACAAGGCGATAAAGTTTCCTTTAAGGGGAATATAACGCTTATGAGATAAATCTATTAAAAAAATAAATTATATTAGCACGTATGAAAAAAGTTATTCTACTTAGCCTCATGGCGTTTTTTGCAGCGAAATTCTCTTTCTCGCAAGATCCGCATTTCAGCCAGATTCAATACAATCCGATATATCTCAATCCTGCAAATGCCGGAGTAACGGAATATGGAAAAGCAAACCGTTTGGCAGGCTTGTACCGCGACCAATGGCGTACGCTTCCTGTGCCTTACCAAACTACTTTTGGATCTTACGACCGCCTGTTGATGAAAACGGCAAACGGATGGATGCTGGGCGGCGGGATCAGCTTTTTATACGACAGAGCAGGCGACGGACACTTAAGCATTTTTAATCCGAACCTTACTTTATCAGGCGGAAAATATTTTAATAGTGATAAGCAACTCATCGTATTAGGCGTTACTGCAGGCATCACGATCAAATCTCTGGATTACCAGGGCTTACAGTTCGACAATCAGTATAACGGTTCTACATTTGATCCCACATTGCCTACCGGTGAAACATTTTCAAACAACCGCATCTCCTACCCTAACTTTACGCTCGGTTTACTTTTCAGAACAAAGATAAAATCGAAAACAACTTTGGATATCGGCGGAACCGCATCCAATCTTCATGAGCCTCAGCAAAACTTCCTGTATTATACTTCATCAAAATTACCTGCAAGATACAGCGCATATACAAAAGCAAAGATCGGCATCAAGGAAGCATGGAATATTCAGCCCGGTGTATTTTTTCAAAACCAGAAAAAATCAAACCAGGTGTTAGTGAACGCTATTGCAGAAGTACGCTTCGGCGATAAGAAAGATGTAGGTATAGGATTCGGCGGCGGCTACAGGGCAATTGGCAACGACGCAGCGATCGCTTATTTATCATTCCTGTTTAAAACCTTAAGGATCGGCGCTGCTTACGATTTCAACGTATCGAAATTCAAGCCGGCTACAAAATCGCAAGGAGCATTTGAAATTGCGTTGAACTATGAATTTGGAAATGTGAAAGAAGGAAAGAAGAAGAAATGTGATACGATACACATCACGGAAATACAAACCGTGTATGATACCATTAAAGAAGTGATACACGATACACTGAGAACGGAAGTTGAAAAACCTGCAGAGATGAAGCCATGCGATCAGGTGGCTAAAGAGATCAACCTCAACCTTCCTGCTGCAGTTTACTTTGATAACGATATTCCGAATCCTAAAACCACCAGCAATACCACTACGGATAATTATAAAGATCTGTACGATGCTTATGTTGCGAAGAAGGATGAGTTCGCGAAACATGCTTCACAAGCAGACGCGGATTCCATATTCGACAAAGTACAAAGCTCATTTACGCGCCTCGAATCAGTATTTGACCTGTTAGAAAAATACCTGAAAGAAGGAAGAAGCATTACGCTGAACTTAAGAGGATATTCTTCTCCGCTGGCTAAGAGCGAATACAACTTCCATTTATCTAAACGCCGTATTGAAAGTGTGAGGAATTACTTGTCATCACGCAACAACGGCGCGTTGAAACAATATATTGATTCCGGCAAACTACGCTTTGAATTGATGCCGATGGGCAAACTCGCAGCGCCTGCAGGTATCAGCGATAAAGTAACAGATAAAAAGAATTCAGTTTATGGCAAAGCCGCTTCTCTCGAAAGAAGGGTGGAGATCATAAACGTTTGTGTACCGAATTAATGAAGATCATATACCAGCTATTACGGGTAGCATGTTTTATAGCGTTGCCGTTGTTTTTTCAGCAAAAAGAATTAACTCCGCAACCTGTTAAAAACATGCTACTCGCTTTTTTAGCCGGCGTGATCACAGCAGAAATTCTGGTGTATTTTATCAAAGCATTCAAAGTAAGAACATTCCTTATTTTTCTTCCGTTGATCTTAGTGCTCCTCTTTATTTTCCCTTATCGCTTTTATCTTAATCTTTTTGCCTGGCAGGATCGCATACTGATTTATGATGGAGTTGTTTTTAGCCTGCTTTATATTTTAGACAGAAAATGGATTTATCCAAGAATGTTCAGTTGATTTTCGCTAAAATATTTTTAGAATTAATTCACTTATAGTATCTTACAAAATATTTTTCCCTTGCTATTATGGAAGTAACTGAATTACAGGAAGAGATCGAACTGCATCCGCAGGACCAGGATGAAAACCGCGTTTTTGAAGATTATATCGAGCGTAAGCCGCGTTCTCTTTTTGTTCGCTTTTTAATTACCAACCGTCACTTAACGGGCTTGCTGTTCGGCGGCGGATATGCATATTTGCGCCATCGCCGTGCCATGAAAGCTAAGTTCAGTTTGTTGAAGGATGTTTTTCTCCGTCTCTTTTTGTGGCTGCACTGGCCGCTGTTAAAAAAGAACCTGATCAGGCAGCCGTTTGCCGTTCAGCTGCGAAGACGCTTGGAAATGCTGGGCGCAACGTACATTAAGCTCGGACAGATCATGAGCCTGCGCGAAGACATGCTGCCGAAAGATATCACCTATGAATTAAAAAAATTACTCGATGCATTGCCTGCTGTTTCTTATGACCGCTTTGTCGAACTGGTAGAAGAACAGATCGGTCAGCCGATACATCGCGTATTTACAGAAGTAAAGCAAAACCCGTTAGGCTCCGCTTCTATTGCGCAAACACACAGGGCAACGCTGAGGACAGGAGAAGAAGTAGTATTGAAATTAATTAAGCCCGGAACACGCGAGCTGATACAAACCGACAGCCGCATCATAAAAGTGATGGGCGCATTCCTGGAATTATTTATCCCGCATCTGCAGCCGAAAAACATGTTCACGGAATTCTGCGATTATACCAACCGCGAAGTAGACTTCAGGCTGGAAGCAGACAACGCGGAAGAGTTTGCGGTGAATTTTTTGAAGCACCCCGAAATTCATTTTCCGAAAATATACAGGGAATACACGACGAGCGATTTGATCACTATGGAATTCATTCGCGGCATTAAACCGGATGTCCGAGCTTATGAAAGATACAGTGAAGAAGACAGATCTAAGATCGTTGATTATGGCGCTTATGCGATCATACAAATGTTGTATCACGATGGATTTTTTCACGCGGATCTTCATCCCGGAAATTTATTAATTGTCGACGGACCAAACGGACCGCAGGTGGGATTTATCGATCTCGGCATGGTGGGGAGATTTGAGGATACCACGCGGAAAACAATGCTGTATTATTTCAATAGCCTTGTACAAGGCGACCCGCTGGGTGCGGCGCGTTACCTGACTTTACTGGCACGCCGCGGCAAGGGCGCAGATATTGAAGGCTTTAGAAAAGAGTTTGTGCAGGTGGGAAACAAGTGGCTGAAATCGCCGAATTTTAAAGATTTTTCTTTAGCGAAATTAATTCTCGAATCTGTTGCGCTGGGTTCTAAATACAGGTTGTATTATCCTTTGGAATTAGTGCTGATGGTGAAAGCGATCATTACTTACGAAGGAGTGGGCAACGTGATTATGCCGGGATTTGATATACAAAAAGTAACAAAGAAGCACATCCGCAAAATGTTGTTGGGCGAAGTGAACCCGCTCGAATTATTAAAAACGCAACTGCAAAGCGCACCGGAATTCATGGATATTATTATGCGCTCCCCGCTCGTTTTATCCGAAGCGTTTAAGCGATATGAAACACAGCTAGTAGAAAAAGAAAAGCCTGCAAGCGTTGGCTTGCAGAATACTATTTTCGGCGGTTGCTGTATTGTAGGCGGCAGCATCCTCGCTGCTGCAGGACTGCAATGGTTTGTGTTTACGCCTCTTTTGGTGTTGGGATTTATCCTGGCGCTGAAGGCGTAATATCTTTTAAAATCCGGAATAAACGATATTTAAATAAGTTTCCATTATATTTAAGTATAAATAAATACTCCTTATGACAGAAGAGGAATTTAATAATTTAATCGAAAATTGCCAACCGCATAAAATCTTTAAGACTAACTGGGGAACATTTTATCCTGACGATTTTGCTGAAACATTATTGCCAAATGTAAACGAGTTGGAAGCAAAAGCTGTGAAAATGTTTGATGGAGCAAATTTATTTAAAAACCCTCTACCTGATAATAATATTTCACAATCAACAAAAAACCAGGATCTAATTTCGCTTGTTTCTTATTCTTATCCAAAAGGCGTTGAAGCAGAAATGAGAAAGGGAAATGTTAATGTTGGAGAGAACGAAATTTGTACTTTCATTGAAGTTGCAATAGATGATAAGATGGAAATCTTTTTCAAGTTTGGTCAAAACTTTAAAAAATTCCTTTCAACTTATTTTAAAGACAACAACATTCCGGATATATCGCAAACTATTGATAAGAAGATATATAAAAATACGATACCAGGTTTTAAAGACGCTTTCAATAATTCAATTGCACACAGCAATGCATTGGCGTTTATAGGAAAAACCATAGGTGTTGACTTAGCAGATGCGGACAAGACGACACTACAAATTAAGATTAATGAAATCACAGTAAAAACATCAAAATCATTAGATAATTATAAAACGCCTAAAGAAAAAGAACATAAGTATTTAATAATTAATTTTGAACAATTAAATCTGCCCGCAGTTAATTATCGCTTAATTATCTATAGGAATAAAAAAATAATCTATAACCAGGTTACTTTACCGAAAGTGGTGCCTGTTAAAAAAGATCCTAAGAAAAATGAAGATAAGATTCCTTTGCATCAGCCTGGGAAGCATCGCCTGGTGTTGGATTGCACCGAGAACGACATTCTTGAATTAAAAGATAATAATCAGATATTAACTATAAGAATAGAAGCTACGGATGAAAGCAAGAAAATTACTTTCGATCTCGAAACAATTTTACTTAAGCAAACTTTGGAAAAAGCTGAAGTTGATAATTTTGTTATAATACTTGATGAAAAGAATAATGAAATAAAAAATTTTGGCAGTGAAATAATTGAACGGCAAAAGATATTCAGAGGCAAAATACCTGCAAAAGTATACGATAAATTATCAGATGAAGGAAAACTGATCCTGAACTTGCCGATAATTATGACAAAACTGGGTTTCTTACATGGTGCGTTATGCCAAATACACTGGTTAGAAGGAACAAAGGACTCCCTGAAATTCCATTATGAATTTTTCATGAGTGAAAAACGGGTTGAAAATATTGATATAAAAAATCTAAAGGAATATTTTCAATCCATTAAATATGTATCCTCAGATTCGGGTAGCAGAACAACAGATAAAGACAAGAATCTTTTCTTATATAATGAAAAAATTTCCAGTGCAAAATCAGCTTTAACTGAGTTTAATGATGTTATTGAGAAGTTAGATAAAAATAGCGATGTAGGTGATTTTGGTAATATGACCACTCACATAAGTGAGAAAACGATAAAGTACAATTTTTTTCAAGCTTTTACCATAGGAAGCGCTGTCGGTAATATTGATGATGTCGGTACTGCATTAGGACAGTACTCACAGCGTTGTTATTTTCACGGATATGCACATAAAGATCCGGAAAATGGCAAATGGCTGTTAAACATAAAAGAAGTGGCATCCCGTTTTGTAGATTCATTTTCTTTTGATGATGATAAAAATAGTATAGATAGTCAGCATTTAGGTTGTTGGGTAAATAATATAATGCACCCTAAACTTCCTGAAAGATTTGGTGGAATAATTAGTGTATGTGTTCAAAATGTAGATTATCGAGACTTAAGAGATATATTAGCCGGAAACAAAGGGAAGAAAATGGAAGTAATCATTCCAAATTCCTGCAATGACTTTTTAATCTATTCTAATTACAGAACATTCACCGATGGCTTTGTCAAAAAAAATGATCTCCTGTTTTAGAGACTTAATTTTTCAAACGGTTTTTTTCTATATTATCTTCCTTTCACCCTTGGGTAGTATAGGCTGGAAATTAGGTGTATTTGAAACTCCGAAAATATTTGATGTTTTTTATGCCACGCAAAGGTCGGACTTACCAGTTCTGATTTCTTTTCCCTACTACCTTGTATTAGATTATTTATTCTCTATACTTCTAAGTATTATCCCCTTATCAATGAATATCCTTATCTATAAAAGCAGATTGAAAATCGGTGACTATGATCTTCTATTGATAAAAATATTGATGATGTTTGTATTCAATGCTGTATACTTATTAGCGTGGATGAGATTTTATATGGAACTCATATGGCGGGATTTGATGTTTCCTATATTTCTTACACTGATTTTTTATCTTATGATTGTCAATATGAGGAAACGCAACAGCTAACTTAGCGATTTGAATATTTAACAATGACTATCTCAAAAAAAACAATATCCTTTTTTTAGAGATTTAATCTTTCAAACGATTGTTTTCTATATCATTCTTCTTTCACCCTTGGGCAGTTTAGGCTGGAAGTTGGGTGTGTTTGAAACTCCAAAAATACTTGATGTTTTTTACGATACAAGAAGATCTGCTTTACCTGTCCTGATTTCTTTTCCTTTTTATATTATATTGTATTATTTAGGCTCCATGGTTGTAAGTATTATACCGGTATCCATGAATATATATCTTTATAATGTAAATAAATTCAGAAGTGGAGAGGATGACTATTTAATCCTCAAAATATTAATGATGTTTCTCTTCAATGCAATATATTTACTAGCATGGATGAAATGTTATGCGGAGTTAATATACAGAGACCTGGCGTTCCCAATATTTCTTACACTCATCTTCTATCTTGTGTATGTAAAAATGAAAAACCGCAATAGCTAACCAAGCTGTCCTGAGTTTGCAACTCAGGACAAAGCATTAATGAATGCACTAAGCTATAAGCGTTGCGTACTCGTACCTTACTATTTTAAATAAACGAGTCCCTCCTCGCCGAACCATTTTGCATATTGATCTTTTTTCATGGCTGTGTCGGGATGACAGTCATTTTTGAATACTGGAGTGTAAGAATTTCAACATTCTACTTCTTAAGATCTTTTTATTAAATTTAATTGCAGCAATTATATAGTCCGAACAAACTCCATAGAAAATTAATGGTAATTTTTGGCAAACAGTAACTTGAACTAAAAACTTAATACATGAATAAGATTTTTCAAATCGCAACAAACATTTCAACTCCACTTATGCTCGCAGGTTTTTTTGCGGCAGCTTTTTTCTTTATAGCACGGCAAATAATTAAGGCAAACATATTTCCGCAATTAACAAAACAACTTTCTAGTGACATAATCAAAATTATTATAGAACGCCTATTTGTTTTGGCACTTACGGCTATGATTCTTGGCTTTGTCGGTTACATAGTTACACAATTCAATCCTGCATATGCTGCATCTGAAAAAACAAAGGCGCATTATGAAATGCCATCCAACGACCTTATAAGATTTGCTCTTGAAGATATAACAGCTGTGGATTTTGGACCACAACCCGAAACAAAGAACTTGACTTTCAATTTTAAAGTTATACCCAAATCAAAAGACAAATATGTTCCCCTAAAAACTAAAGGCGAACTAATTACTATTGATTCAGTTGGAAAGGAAAAAGTTTATTCGTTCAATGTAAACTTTGACGAACAAGGTATTAAACCACAAGTCATTTCATACATCACACTAGACGGCTTAATTCCGCGACAAGATTATGAAAAAATAAAGGTGTGTAATAATTTTAAAGCTAAGTGTGTATTTTATTATGATAATGACATAATTAATACGGACCAAAAATTTACCACTAAAATATTTTCGTTGAGAAATATAATTAATGACATGTCGAGATGATTTGAAATTAAACTAAGTTTGGCGCGAGTCTTCCGTGGGTCGACTCGTGTCTACTGAATCTGCCGATCTCAGACCGGATTTTATAAAGGCATAAAAAATCAACAGGATTTGCAATTGTATTAATTGTTATAGATCCTGAATCAAGTTTGGGATCTATAAGAGTTCTTCTGCAGATGATAAAATTGAGATAGTGCTGCGTTAGCGATGGAAGCGGAAATACTTTTTGTTGTGATAGAATAATTCAGAAACTGTTTTTCAAAAAGATTATAGCGGACAGCGCGGCGGTTGCATGGCTTAAGGGATGCACCGCAACGCCAAAAACAATTATATTTTAGTTACAAGCTAAACTCTTGCGCCGGAATTCGTAAATCGTAACCGCATTTTCCTTCACTCTCACAGTATTAACGGGTGTGAATAACCATTCTACTTATAATTAACTAGAACCGGTAATTTCGTTGTTATAACAAGTGCTTACAAACTGCCTTGCTATAAATCATTATATTATTGAAAAATTGACAATCCGAAAGATTTAAAGTACTTTACAATGAAACATATCGTATCAAACCCTTTTTTAATTACTGACATGCAAAAAATAAATCCTTTTACGGCAAATACCGTACAGTCCCGCTTTTCCAAAAAAACCAAATTATCCTTATTCATTTTATTACTGCTGGTATTCCCGGCTGTGATTGAAATGAATGCGCAGGCTTTAAGACCTTCTCAACAGGAAGTATACTCACGCGTAAAAGTAAAAGCGAGCCCGTTGCAGTTTGCTAAAATGAACGCCGCAATAGGATTCGATCATCTCTCTCTTGAAAAAGGCGGTTCATTCATCGGTGAATTCTCTCAAAGCGAGATCGCCATCATGAAACAACTC
>JAQBNI010000078.1 GCA_028288625.1 Bacteroidota bacterium
ATGGTACAAATACCTTTACTAAAAGAGCAATTAATACTTAATAATAATACAAATGAAATTAAGAATGAATTTTTCATGGCTATGTTTTTAAAAAATAAAAAATATGTTTTATGGTGGTATAACTATATCTAATATACAAAAACTGAGTTCAATAAACAAATGCGACACAAATAAAACTTTAAAGAGTGGTGGACCACTCTTTAAGGGATAAAATTTGAAAAATTTGTGTTGTTATGCTAAAATTCTTTTTTCTTACCCCAAATCTGGTAAGAATGAGGAGTTGACAAAGCACGCGCGCTTATTGCCTTGCCATGCTTGCGCCAGATTTGTAGAGGATATGCGGAATAGTTAAACCCTTTCACTTTCATTTCTTGAGGCTTCATGGAGATTATATTCTCAAGAAATTTTCAACCCAAAAAATCGTACATTGTAAATCGTAAATCGTAAATTATAGTGTGTGGAATAGCAGGAACTTTTTCGTTTAAGAACAAGGTAGTGTCAGACGAATGGCTGCAAAACGCTGCCACTTCACTAAATAAGCGCGGACCGGATAATCAGAATTTTATTACGATCGGCAAAACTTCTTTAGTGCATGCGAGATTATCAATTATCGATACTTCTGCAGCGGGCGATAATCCTATTTATGATGAAACCGGCAGGTATGCGATCATCTTTAACGGAGAAATTTTCAACTTTCAACCTTTAAGAAAAGAACTGGAGCAAAAAGGAGTGAACTTTAAATCTCATTCCGATACTGAAGTATTGCTGTATGCGTATATTCATTTCGGTGAAGCATGTCTGCACAAGCTCAACGGCTTCTTTGCATTCGCTATCCACGACAAACAGGAAGAAAAACTTTTCATAGCCTGCGATCGCTTTGGCATAAAGCCTTTGTATTATTACAGCGATGAAGATTATTTTTTCTTCGGATCGGAGTTGAAAGCGCTGATGCAATTTCCAATAAAAAAAGAAATTGACTGGAGCGCAGTGTGCTTATATTTTCAACTCAATTATATTCCGGGAAAAAATTCCATCTTTCAAAATGTACACAAGCTCGAGCCTGGCTACTCTATTACCGTGGACCGTGGACTGTTGACCGTGGACCGCTGGTACAGCATTCCCTATAATGCCATACAAGCCGAAACCAACCAGCTTTCTTACGCAGATCAAAAAAAGAAATTAGTGGAGTTGATGGATGATTCCGTGAGACTTCGTTTAATTGCAGATGTTCCGCTTGGTGCATTTCTTAGCGGGGGAATAGATTCATCAGTGGTTACCGCAATGGCAGTGCGCCATACTCAAAAGCTAAACACTTTTTCCATAGGATTTGAAGGCAATGATTATTTCGATGAAACGCCTTATGCAGATCTCGTTGCAAAACATTTTAAAACCAACCACACGGTTTTTAAATTAAAGAATGATGATTTGCTTCAAAGCCTGGATGAGCTTTTAGAATATACAGATGAGCCGTTTGCAGATTCATCCGCATTACTGGTAAATATTTTGTCGAAGTACACACGGCAGCATGTAACCGTTGCTTTATCCGGCGACGGCGGCGATGAATTGTTTGCAGGCTATAATAAACATTACGGAGAGTTGCAGGTGCGAAATAAAAGCTGGCAGGCGAATTTTATTCATCTGCTACAGCCACTCTGGGAAAAATTACCGCAATCACGCAGTGGAAAAATTGGCAATAAGGTTCGCCAGCTGGAACGTTTCGCTGTTGGTATGGATATGTCGCCTGCTGATCGATGGTGGAGATGGTGCTGCATCAACGATATGGAATATGTGAATGCATTGCTCAACGGCAGGCAGGACAATGTAATGGTGGATATTATTGAGGCACGGCAGAAATTTTCTTCTCCCGTAAGTTTTGACGGCACCTTAAATGATTGTCTGCTGGCAGATGTGGGAATGGTGCTGCCGTATGATATGCTTGTTAAAGTGGATAGAATGAGCATGCGCAATAGCCTCGAAGTGCGTGTACCTTTCCTGGATTACAGGATTGTAGAGTTTGCGTTTTCTTTGCCGGTATCCAGTAAGATCAATGGGAATATAAAGAAAAGGATCGTGCAGGATGCCTTCCGTGAAATTCTGCCGGCTGCGTTGTACAACCGTCCGAAGAAGGGTTTTGAAGTTCCGTTGTTGCAATGGTTTAAAACCGATCTGAAAGAGAAGATCCTCAATGATTGGCTGGCGGATGATTATATTCGCGCTCAGGGCATTTTTAATCTGGAACATATCCGGCTTTTAAAAAAACAATTGTTTTCAAATAATCCCGGCGATGTCCACGCACAGATCTGGGCATTAATTGTTTTCCAGAGTTTCTGGCGGAAGTACATGGAATAAAATTCTTGTATCGTTAACGATTGACTAATGACTATTGACCATCGACTATTATGAACATCGGCATTGTTGCAAATACAGCTTTTAATATTTATAACTTTCGTTTAGGATTGATCCAAGCGCTTCAGCAGGAAGGACACCATTTAATAGCGATAGCGCCGGAAGATGAATATACATCCTTGCTTCAGGAGAAGGGCATTGAATTTGTTGAAGTAAAAAATCTTGCGAGAAAGGGTACAAATCCTATTAACGACTTAAAATTGCTTAACGAATTCAGAAATATTTATAAAGACCAAAAGCTCGATGTCGCATTGCAATATACGATCAAGCCCAATATTTACGGAACACTTGCCGCGCGTTTCACCGGAACAAAAACAATTTGCACCGTTACCGGACTCGGCTATACTTTTTTGAATAAAAGCATGGCAAGTAAAGTATCGCGCTACCTTTATCGCTTATCGTTTTCTTTTGCCAATAAAGTTTTGTTTCAAAATGAAGATGACCGTGCCGTATTTGTAAATAATAATTTAGTTGATGAAGATAAAACACAGATCGTTCCCGGATCAGGTATCGACATTGAATATTTCCATCCTGGCTTTTGCAAGTCAGAAAAAAAAGATGAAACCATACGGTTTCTGATGATCGGTAGGCTATTAAGAGATAAAGGAGTGTATGAATATGTTGAAGCCGCAAAAATTATTTTGCAAAAACATAAGGATGTTGAATTTCATTTGCTGGGAGAAATTGATAATGACAATCCATCATCCATAAAACAAAAAGAATTACTATCCTGGGTCGATAGCAAAATAGTTTTCCATCATAAACATACTACAGATCCGCGCCCGTTTATTTGCATGTCGGATTGCATTGTGCTTCCGTCTTACCGCGAAGGAATGCCAAGGGTTATTCTGGAAGGAATGGCGATGGGAAAGCCCTGTATCACAACCGATGTTCCCGGTTGCCGCGATGCAGTTATACAAGAAAAAACCGGGTTTCTTTGCCTTCCGGGAAATGTGGACGCTTTAGTTCTTGTTTTGGATCAATTTATTGCGCTCTCAAATGAATATAAAAAATCCTTATGTATAAATGCCAGAAAACGTGTAGAATCGATATTCTCAAATGAAAATATTAGTTCCGCTTACATCCAATTGATCAGAAATACCGTCTAATGGTTAAAGGATTTAAAATAATTGTAGTTAACTTTGTCTCTCTCTGATATGCACATCGATTATTTACTACTCGCGTCTGCGTTGTTGACGTCCTTCGTCCTCACTTACATGTTTATACCCTCGATCATCAAGATCGCAAACATCAAGCATTTATTTGACGCTGAAGATGAGAGGAAATCTCATTATGGAGTTATTCCCACGTTAGGTGGTTTAGGAATATTTGGCGGGTTTATGATCAGCCTTTGTCTTTTTTGTAAATTTTATCCTGCCAACGGAATGCGATACATTCTTGCAGCATTGTGCTTCACATTTATGCTCGGTGCAAAGGATGATATAGTTCACCTTGTTGCCACAAAAAAATTCATCGGTCAGATTTTTGCAGCCTGTATCGTAGTGATTTTGGGAGATATTCGCCTGACAAGCTTATACGGTTTGTTCGGGGTTTCTTATATTGATTACATCCCAAGCGTCATACTTTCAATTTTCACAATTATTTTTATCATCAATGCCTTTAATATTATTGATGGGATAGATCTTTTAGCGGGCACTATATTCTTGCTGGCATCATTTGCTTTTGGTGCATGGTTTTATTTTTATGGTTTTTTTGATTATGCCATACTCTCCATGTCAATGGCTGGTGCAGTATTGGCTTTCCTGAAGTATAATTACACTCCTGCAAAAATATTTATGGGCGATTCCGGGAGTCTGTCCATAGGTTTGTTAGCAGCAGTTCTGGCAATTCAGTTTATAGAAAAAAACGAAGTTGTTTTGCTGAGCCATAAGAGCGCAGGCATTCATATTGTTGCTTCTCCGGCTATGGCAATTGCAGTGCTTATTATTCCGCTATATGATACCTTAAGAGCATTTATTTTAAGGATATTAAACAGAAAATCCCCGTTCTTAGCTGATAGAAATCACATCCACCATCGCCTCATCGATCTTGGCTTTTCTCACGTACAGGCAACTGTGATCCTCATCGCCGTGAACATAGCAGTGGTTATTTCAGTATATTTTTTACAAAGCTGGGGGAATTTATACCTTATGTTGTTTGAGCTGGGATTATCCATGGCGCTCACCTTCGTGCTTTTTTCCTTTAAGTTTAAAAAAAAAGTTTCGAGACCACAGAAGATATCCTTTGAAATGGAGATCAGCAATTAAGTCAATATAATATTTCCTTCTTTCAGGATCGAACATAATTCACTTACCATCATTGCCGTTGCTCCCCATAAAACTTTTCCGTTGATATCATAGTACGGCGCCATCAATGTAAAACCCAGCGCATTCTTAATCGGCTTTTCCTTAAGCACATCATGCTCGAAAAATTTAAATAGAGGAACTTCAAGCGTATTTGCCACTTCCTTTGCTTCCAATATCATTTTTGGTTTTTCTTTTAAATATCCTACGAAGGGATAAACAAGGAAATTACTTGCCAGAACATATACTTCCGTCAGTGGTCCTACAACTGTAATTTCTTCTTTGTCGATGCCCACTTCTTCCTGTGTTTCTCTTAATGCAGCCGCGAGAAATGTAGCATCTGTCTTTTCGATCTTACCTCCCGGAAAAGCAATTTGTCCGCTATGTACACCGTCATAAACCGGTCGCTCAATAAACAATAAATGCGGGATCTCTTTTACGGGATATATCAATGCCATCACTGCGCCGGGTCTTGGTTTTAGCAGCTGTGGTGCGTCAATAAGTTTGCTGATCTTCAGATATGGTTTTAATAACGCATGCGAAGCGGCACCGGGCAAGGGTTGTTGAAATGCATGGTGTAGTGCCTCGGTGAATCTTTCAAACATGCTCCGAAATTAAGACAATAAAGCCCGTTTTACAACCGTGTAGGAATTGTGAAGAATTAAAGAAAAATTTATGTTAAAACTTATTTCATATAATTTAATCTTCACAAAAATTCATAAATTTGAGTAACGATAAACAATCCATTCCCCATGAAAAAAATTTTTACACTTTTTGCGATCAGTTCGTTATTGTTCGGTTGCACAAAGAACGGTTCAGGCACTGGTGAAACGCCACTCTCCGTAATTTCCTTTGCATCCTGCAGCGAACAATTTTTAGGCGACAAAAAAATATTCGACAGGATAGTTGAGAAGAAGCCACAACTTTATATTGCCTCCGGAGATAATATTTACGGCGACTTCTTTGCATTGGCTCCCGGAACTCCCGATTATATCCAGGGCGCGTATGATCAATTGGCAGGAGATAAAGCATGGCAAAATCTCCGTTCAAATGTTCCAATGATTGCTATGTGGGATGATCATGATACAGGCGATAATGACGGAACTTCGAGCAACCCGGTAAAAGGTCCTGCAAAAAATCTTTTCTTTAAATTCTGGAACATTCCAAAAGATGCTCCGAGACACAACAGACCGGATGGAGGAATTTATGATTCTTACTATTATGGTGATGATGACCATAAAGTGCAGATCATTCTTATGGATATAAGATGGAACCATACGCCGTATAAAGAAACACAGCATCCGGTTTTAAGTCATGATACACTCATGAGTCCTGATGCTACTATGTTGGGCGCGGAGCAATGGACATGGCTGGAAGGAGAATTGAAAAAACCTGCGAAGGTTAGAATTATTTTGTCAACAGTACAATTTAACAGCCTGTATAATGGCGGAGAGAACTGGTCTACATTGCCCTTGGAAAAACAAAAAATGTTTGACCTTATAAAAAGCACGCAGGCAAATGGTGTATTCTTTATTAGCGGAGATGTACATTATGCTGAGCTAACGAAATTACAGCCGGCTGGCTTATACCCGATTTATGATCTAACATCCAGCGGTATTACACATCATGAAGATCACGTTCCAAATGGAAATGCATCGATACGTGTTGGTGATGGATGGCAGTTTGTAAATTTTGGATTGATCACGATTGACTGGAATGCATCTCCCCAAACGGTTAAGCTTGAGATTTATGGCAACACAGATCCTTTGGATGCCAAGATCTCACATACTGTTTCACTGGATGAGCTGAAATTTTAATAATAAATAATCATTAGAAAAGATAAAGAGGCGTGTATTGCGCCTCTTTTTTTTATTTTTGAGCATGGATATTTTTTTGCAGGCGGAAACATTGTTGAAGGAAGCGAATGATGCTGTTATTTCTAATGCCGATGAACTGGAAAAATTCAGGATACGGTTTTTAGGAAGTAAGAATGTATTGAAGGATGTGTTCGGACAAATTGCAAATGTGCCGAAAGAGAAAAAGAAAGAATTCGGTCAACTGGTAAATAGTGTAAAACAGGCGGCAGAGGGAAAATATACTTCATCAAAAGAAAGTTTCAGCGATTCATCAAAAGAACAAAAAGATATCCCCGATCTTACATTGCCGGGAGATGTTGTAAATACCGGTGCACGTCATCCTATACAATTAGTAAGGAACCGCATCATTGATATTTTTAAAAGACTGGGATTCTCAGTAGAGGAAGACAGGGAGATCGAAGATGACTGGCACAATTTTACCGCACTCAATATGCCGGAAGATCATCCCGCAAGAGACATGCAGGATACATTCTTTGTGCATTGCAACCCGGATATTGTTTTGCGTACACACACTTCCTCCGTACAGGTGCGCGTAATGGAAAAGCAAAAACCACCGATCCGCATTTTATCACCGGGAAGGGTTTTCAGAAATGAAACGATCTCCGCTCGCTCGCATTGTTTTTTTCACCAGGTAGAAGGATTGTATATTGATGAGAACGTGTCGTTTGCTGACCTCCTGCAAACACTCGATTTCTTTGCAAAAGAATTATTCGGGAAAGATATAAAGATAAAAGTTCGTCCATCTTATTTTCCTTTTACAGAACCATCCGCAGAAGTGGATGTTACCTGTTTTATTTGTGGAGGAAAGGGCTGCAACGTGTGTAAATACTCGGGTTGGGTGGAAATATTGGGATGTGGAATGGTGGATCCGAAGGTATTGGAGAACTGCAACATCGATCCGAAAAAATATTCTGGTTTTGCTTTTGGTATGGGCGTGGAAAGAATTACGATGCTGAAATATCAGGTGAAGGATATACGCTTGCTTTCTGAAAACGATACACGTTTTTTAGATCAGTTTAAAGCAGCGATGTAATCCTGAATTTTTAATTATTTTTTCTAATTCTTCTTGACGAATTTTTTTATGAAGATCTCTTCTTTCTTTGTATAAACGGAGAACAGATATTCACCGTCAGCGAGATCGAGAATAGAAATTTTATTGCTGTTTTTCCCCAAAGAAATTTCTTTTACAATCTTTCCTTCAATATCTGTGATGGTGATTTTTTTTACATCGAGATCTTTCACATCAAAATAAATATTGTCCTTTGCAGGATTTGGAAAGATCTTAAATAGATCGCTTTCGCCGGTTTTTGTTTTTATTCCGGAAACAGCTTGAACGGTTATTGTTCCCTTCATAAACATGCTTGAAACGTGATTCTGACAAACAAAATAATGAGTGCCCACAGATAAGCCGGTTAATTCATGAGAGCCCGGACCGAAATTAAAGCCGGTGACCGGCGTTGGCTGATTTGAACTCCATGTTGACGAAGCAACTTCCGTCGCAGTATGTATGCTACCCACATCAAAAACGATCGTATCCCCAAAATTGATGGTTGGATTAGCCGGACTAAATTCAAAGCCCGGAGTAGAAATAGTTATTGTTGCTGCAAAACCTGCTGCTGAAAGAATAAGTGTAAGAATAGAAAGTAAAACCTTTTTCATAAAGTCATTTTTAGTAAATGAATTTAAGAAATTTTCTGCAATTCTGAAACGAATATTATAAACTGAAACTTTCCCCGCAGCTGCAGGTACGCGAAGCATTTGGATTGTTAAAATAAAAACCTTTCCCCTCAAGACCTTCGGAAAAATCTAAGGTTGTGCCCAGCAAGTAAAGAATGCTTTTTGGATCTACAACTAATTTCACATCCTTGTCTACAAATACTTCGTCGGTGGGTTGTTGTGCGTTATCAAATTTCATGTTATATGTCAGCCCGCTGCAGCCACCGCTGGTTACCGAAACACGGACAAAGTGATCTTCGGAGAGATGATCATCTTCCCACATTTTTAAAACGCGCTCTTTTGCTTTATCTGAAATGTATATCATAGTAGTAATTAGTATTTAGTAAACATTGTTTGAAATTTTTTAGTTCATATCTTCCTCGATCTTATTCCACCCCAATGTGTGAAAATTTAGTATAAGGAATTAACGCAGCCGGAATTTTTATACGGTTTTCAGTTTGATGGTTTTCCAACAAGGCAGCCAAAATACGCGGCAATGCAAGTGCGCTTCCATTCAATGTATGTGCCAGCGATTTTTTATTGTCCGCATCCTTGATCCGCAGCTTTAAGCGATTTGCCTGGAATGTTTCAAAGTTCGACACCGAGCTCACTTCCAGCCATCTTTTCTGTGCGCCGGAATATACTTCAAAATCATACGTCAGTGAAGATGAAAATGTCATATCTCCGCCGCATAATCTTAGTATGCGATACGGAAGCTCCAACGCTTTCAGTAAGCCTTCTACATGCTTCAGCATTTCTTCCAAAGCGGCATATGAGTTTTCCGGCTTTTCAATTCTTACAATTTCTACTTTGTCAAATTGGTGCAGGCGATTTAATCCACGCACATCTTTTCCATAACTGCCGGCTTCCCTGCGAAAGCAAGGCGTATAGCCAACATTCTTTACCGGCAAATTTTTTTCATCGAGGATCTCATCCCTGTACATATTCGTGATAGGTACTTCTGCTGTGGGGATGAGATAAAAATCATCTTCGGTCACATAATACATTTGTCCTTCCTTGTCCGGCAGCTGACCCGTGGCAAACGCAGAATCTTTGTTCACCATGTGCGGCACCTGAACTTCGTTGTATCCGGCTTCACTAGCTTTATCCAGAAAAAAAGAGATCAATGCGCGCTGAAACACAGCGCCTTTTCCTTTGTATACAGGAAATCCTGCACCGGTCAATTTGTTTCCGAGTTCGAAATCAATGATGTCGTATTTTTTAGCCAATTCCCAATGCGGCAGTGCGGTTTCAGGTAATTCCGGAATTGATGGAACGGTATATGTGACCTCATTTTCTTCGGGACTTTTTCCTTTTGGAACAACACTATTTGGGAGGTTTGGTAGTTTTACAAGATGCGTGAAGATCTTTTCTTCCATTAATTGAAATTCACTTTCAGCAGCATCCGCGTTTTCCTTTATTTCAGCAATTTTATTTTTCAGATCTTTAGCTTCAGCCTTCTTTCCGTTCTTCATCAAAATTCCAATTTCTTTGGAAAGGGAATTTCTCTGCGCTAATAATTCATCCAGTTTTGTCTTAACAGATTTCCTGTGATCATCAAGTTTTATGATCTCATCTACTAAATCAACTTCCTTAAAATTTTTATGACTCAATCGCTCTTTCACGAAAGCCGTATCTTTTCTTAATTGTTCTAAAGTGAGCATATTTTTTACAAAAATTGTTTTGCAAAGATAACTTTTAGCCAACAGCGAACAGCTGATTCCACGTCTGAAATTGATTTTTTTTGAAAAAAAAGTAATCCGAAACATGCTTTTCTCATAAAAAATTCGTTAATTTGCTATATCAATCAATATTTCGTGTGCGTATAGTTTGATTTAATTGATATACTCACGGAATAGCCGTCAACAGTTTCAACTTATATTTATTGTTCAGTTCATTGGCGTTTCCACCCGTTTTATTGATTATTAAGTAAACGAATCCAGAATCCAGACTTTGCTTTCACTTTCCCAATTCAAGTAGTTCTACGTATGTATGATATTTCCTCCTTAACAGAAATGTTATTGCCTGAATTGAAAGAAGTGGCAGAGAATTTGAAAATCTCAAAGGCAACAGTCGCCAAATCCAAGAAACCTGAACTAATAGAACTTATTCTCAAAAAACAAGATATGCAAGAGACAAATGATGACGAAGAGATCGTCGTAAATGGTGAAAACAATGACGATGATAAAAAAGGTAAGCGTGAAAGGGTACGAATCCCACGTAAAGCAGCGGAAAAAGTAATACCGCAAAAAAAAGCCAAAGAAAATCCCTTTTCCGACAGGAATGCAATGAATGCAGAATTTGCGCGTGAAGATATTGTTTCCACTACGGAGGCGCCGGTTTACCAGCCTAAGAAAGAAGTCGAAAAAAGAGAAACGATCAGGACAGAAGACGCGGAAGTTAATTCTGCTAATGTCGCTGATGAAACTGAGGATGACGGCAATGAACGCGAGGAACGCGAAGAAAGAAAAGTAGATTTTAATATCGACCTCGATGGTGTGATCTTAGGTGAAGGCGTTTTGGAAATTATCCCGGAAGGCTATGGTTTCCTGAGGTCTTCAGACTATAATTATTTATCTTCTCCTGATGATGTATATGTATCGCCATCCCAAATAAAGCTGATGGGATTAAAAACCGGTGATACTATTGTGGGTGCAATTCGTCCTCCGAAAGAAGGAGAAAAATATTTTGCATTACTCCGCGTAGAAAACATCAACGGAAAAACGCCGCAGGAGATCAGGGATAGAATTCCGTTTGATTACCTGACGCCATTATTCCCGGAAGAAAAACTGGATCTTTTCCAGGATGCCACTAATTATTCTACACGTATTGTAGATCTTTTTACGCCGATAGGCAAGGGACAGCGTGGTATGATCGTTGCACAGCCTAAAACAGGTAAGACGATGTTGTTGAAAGACATTGCAAATTCCATCGCTAAAAATCACCCGGAAATTTATCTTATTATTTTATTGATCGATGAGCGTCCTGAAGAAGTAACAGATATGCAGCGCAGCGTAAATGCTGAAGTCGTAGCTTCTACTTTTGATGAACCAGCTGACCGTCACGTGAAAGTGTCGAACATCGTTTTGCAGAAAGCAAAGCGTTTGGTAGAATGCGGTCATGATGTGGTGATTCTATTGGATTCCATTACGCGACTGGCGCGTGCGCATAATACGGTTGCGCCATCTTCCGGCAAGGTATTATCCGGTGGTGTGGAGGCTAATGCGCTTCATAAGCCAAAACAGTTCTTCGGAGCAGCGAGAAATATCGAAAACGGGGGTTCTTTAACTATTATTGCCACCGCATTAACAGATACAGGCTCCAAAATGGATGAGGTGATCTTTGAGGAATTCAAGGGAACCGGTAATATGGAGCTTCAACTGGAGCGTAAGCTGTCCAACAAGCGTATCTTCCCTGCAATTGACGTAATTTCTTCTTCTACCCGACGGGACGACCTGTTGCTGGATAAGGACGCATTACAAAAAATGTGGGTGTTGCGTAATCACTTGGCGGATATGAATTCGGAAGAATCAATGAAATTTCTGTTGCAGCAAATGAAAGGAACGCGCAGCAATGAGGAATTCCTGATGACGATGAACAGGTAACAATTTGAAGATGAGCAATTTGAATAGTTGAAAATTGAGTTTAAGAAGAGTTCAGTTTTCTAAATAGTTAAATTATTGATTTTCTGCACCAAAATGGCATTTTCAAATTTTTCAAGTTCCAAATTTTCAAATTAAACACTATCTTTGCAATCCGAAAATTTGGGAAGTCAAATTTTCAATTTTCAATTTTTCAATTAGAATACAATGAAAAGAACGTACCAACCATCGGTAACCAAGAGAAAGAATAAGCACGGTTTTCGTGAGCGTATGAAAACGAAAGGCGGCAGAGCAGTTCTGAATGCACGCCGTGCAAAAGGAAGAAAGAAGTTGTCTATTTCTGATGAAATAACGAAAAAATAGTCGGAGCAGATAAAAATACCGGACTAACCTTCACTAAGAATGAACGCCTGAAAAGCAAGAAACGGATAGACGAACTTTTCAGCAACAAACTCTTTATACAAAATCCCGTTCTCAGAATTTATTATGCAGCAACTGAATTAGATCCCGGTCTTCCGGCTCAGTTTGCGTTTGCAGTTTCAAAAAAAACTTTTCCGTTAGCAAAGGATCGCAACAGGTTAAAAAGGTTGTTGCGTGAAAGTGTGCGGCAATTCAAGCCGGATTTTTATCAATTACTGAAAGAAAAAAATATGCAGATGATCCTGCTGCTGCATTATCATTCAAAACAAATACTTTCCTTTAAAGAAGTAGATAGCGCAATTACACGCATGCTGCAAAAACTTGCAACACAAGATTCAAAATAAATTATTGTTTTATTACGGTGATCTTTTGTGTGATCAGTTTTTCTTTTAACTGGACCGTACAAATATAATTTCCTGAAGGCAGCATACTCAGATCAACTTGCTGCTGTAAATTCTTATCCGTATAAATTTCTTTTATTAATCCGCCCACCATCGTATAAATATTAATCCGCTCGATCATTTCATTTGCTTCAACAGTAATAAAATTTCCTGCAGGGTTCGGATATACTTTTAAATTTTCTGATCCGCTGATATTTTCTTTCACCTTAGTTATTATAATCGCATGTCCTTCGCAGTCCGTATTCCTTAAAATATAGTATCCTATAGGAGCTGCATAAGTAAAAGAATCACGCGGTTGAATATAAAATGTTCCGTTCTGAAATATTGATGCTGTATTTGAAATTGCAGGCTGAATAAAATCACCGATCACATAACCAACTTCACTTACCTGCGTCATCATGTAAGAGAAATAATGCAGCAATGTATCCGTTAGTTTGGTTTGGAAATATGAATTGCTGCTGCTGAGATCTGCAGGTGGTTCCGGCATATAAAGCCATTGGAATTGCGGAAGACAGTAAGGATTGCTATAGCCGCAGACTTGTGTAAGAAATGAATGTCCGCTTGTGCAATTCACAAAAAGTTTGGTCTTTGTCGTCAGGTCGTCATGCATTATATTATTCATTAGAGCACGCGGACCTTCCCCGAAAAAATAATCGGTAGACGTATCTGTTTCACTGATTTTTGTTAGATCGAATGAAACAAAGTTATCGGTGCGTCCATGGAAAAATAAAATAGAAAGATTAGAATCATCACGGTTTATAAATTTTCCCATTTTACTATTGTGTAACGAAACAGTATCATCTTTTGGCAAACCACCACCAATTGCAAAAACGCGGTTGATATTTTTTGTGTATACATTGTTATATAAAGATTTAGCGTTGTAATTTCCCTGCATGGAAAAAATTGAATCTGTAAAATTTTTACCGGCATCAGCAGTTGCAAGCATCAAGGAACAATATGCACCGAAGCTGAAACCCCCGGCAAATATTTTTGTAGTATCAACATTCAGGGAATTTGAAAAGTGTTTTACAAAAATGTCCGCAGCTACAGCAGATTGAAAGCCGTTATAAAAAGCATTTCTCGGGTGCGCGAGCAGCTGGTTAAAGTTACTGCTGATATGCACGCTAATCTCCTTTGCTTCAAAACTACTTGGGTTCTCATAATAGGCTACGCAAAAGCCCCGCATCACAAGATCATTTACATAAAAATTCAAGGTTTCATTCCAACTGCTGCGATATTTTGCATTGTTGCCATGCGTCATTAAAATACAAGGACGCGTGATCGTATCTGCGGGACGAATAAAAAACATAAGCAGAGAATCCTTCGTGTAGATTGTTTTCTGCCCGATCAATCCATTCCATACAAACACAGTATCTCTTGGAGAACTGATGATGTGCTGCATATCAAAGCTGCGCTTCAGGATGCTTAAAAGATATTTCTGATCATTATTCCATCCCTGCATTGGAATAAACGTTTGCGTATTTATATTTTTGTAATCGAAATTATTATTGTACTGGCTGAGTTGCCCGAATGAAATGATGAAATATGAAATACAAATAAGTAGTAGTCCTGCTTTTTTCATAAAATAAAAGTCCGCATAAATTATCGATTAAGCAAAAACAAATAAAATCTCTAATTTATATTCACAAGGAACTAATTATTATATATAGCTGTTAGGCAATTAGTTACATTTTATTCTGTACTATGGAGATTTTAAAAAAGATACTTATTTTTCCTTTTATCCTTCTGATAAAGATCTATAAGTATTCAGTTTCCCCTTTGCTAGGAATAGGTAAATGCAGGTATCAGCCATCATGTTCTACCTATTCTATAGAAGCTTTAAAAAAGCATGGGTTATTCAAAGGCGGTTATCTCGCGGTGAAACGCATTTTATCATGTCATCCGTGGGGCGGCAGCGGTTATGATCCTGTCCCTTAGCGTATTGATGTTTTTTAACCATTATCACAACACTATTTTTAGTAGTTTTAAACTTCTTAATTAAGGCGAGAGCCCTCCTCAAAAAATAAATAAATAGAAACAATGAAAAAACTATTCACCATTCTTTGTCTGTGTTTATTGCTGAATGTGAATGCGGCAGACCAGGGACGTTATTTTGAAATTGCGAAAAACATGGAATTGTTTACGCAACTGTATAAAGAACTCAACACTTATTATGTGGATGATATCGATCCGAATAAATTAATGACGGATGGTATTACGAAGATGCTCGACGGGCTTGATCCTTTTACAAATTATATAACAGGCGCCGATCTGGATGAATACCAGTTGCAAACTACCGGCAAGTATGGCGGTATTGGCGCGCGTATCGGTAAGATCGGCGATCGCGTCGTAATTACAGATCCTTATGAAGGTTATCCTGCGCAAAAAGCCGGATTAGAATCCGGAGATGCGATCTTGGAAATAGATGGCAAGGTGGCAACGAAATATAATTCTGATGAAGTAAGTCAATTGTTGAAGGGAGAACCGGGAACAAAGATCACCGTAAAAATTCAGAAAGCAATTTCAAACGAACAAAAGACGATCACTTTTAACCGCGAAGAAATTAAAATAGAAAATGTTCCTTATTCCGGGATGATCAATGATAAGATCGGTTATATTAAGCTGACGATGTTTACCGATAATGCAGCGCAGGAAGTTCAGGATGCATTAAAGGAATTAAAGAAAAATCCGAATATCAAGGGCGTAGTCTTAGACTTACGGGGCAACGGAGGCGGACTGCTGAACGAAGCGATCAATATCTGCAACACTTTCGTAGATAAAGGAACAAACATTGTAAGCACAAAAGGAAAAATTCCGGAATCAAATATGCAGTACCCAACAACGGGAAAGCCTGTAGATACTGACATTCCGTTGGCTGTGTTGACCGATGGCGGTTCTGCTTCAGCATCAGAAATTGTTTCCGGATCTATCCAGGATCTCGACAGAGGAGTGATCATCGGACAAAATACTTATGGAAAAGGACTCGTGCAGGTAACCCGCCCGATCGCATACAAATCAAAATTGAAAGTAACGATCTCTAAATATTATATTCCAAGCGGAAGATGTATTCAGCGCATTGATTATTCTCACAGAAGTCTTGAAGGTGTTGCAAGTGCAGTTCCGGATTCCGTAAGAAAAGAATTTAAAACAAGAAGCGGAAGAACAGTAAAAGATGGTGCAGGAATAGAACCCGATATCAAAACAGATGAGCAAAGAATATCGCCGCTATCCATTGCTTTGTATACGAACAATCATATTTTTCAATTTGCAAACCAGTATAAACATGATCATTCGACATTGAGAGATGCAAATAAATTTTCAATGACCGATGAAGAATACAATCAATTTACAGATTTTCTCAAAGGGAAAGATTATGATTACACAACGCCGAGCGAAGTAAAATTAACCGATCTGAAAAAGACGATCAAGGATGATGATTATTCAGCAGAAGTGCAAAAAGTAATTACCGATCTCGAAGTACAGATCAAACACGATAAGTCAAAAGATCTGGTGAAATATAAACCGGAGATCAAACGCCTTATCGAACAGGAAATTGTAAGTCGTTACAGCTTTGAAAAAGGAAGAATAGCGAATAGCCTGAAAGATGATATTGACATCAAAAAAGCTGTTGAGGTGTTAAGTGATAACTCACGCTACAAAATGATGCTCACTGCACAAAAATAATTTTGTGAAGGACGACCTCGTTTATATTTTATGTATTGAAGTTGCAAATTCAGTTACATCGGTTGCTATTTCAGAAAACGGGAAATGCATATATACAAAAGAAATTGCGGAAGAAAATAAAGCCGCAGATAAGCTCCATCTTTTGATTAATGATTTACTGACATCTTCAAATCTTCTTTTTTCACAACTCCATGCTGTTGCCATTAGCTCCGGTCCGGGCTCTTACACAGGGTTGAGAATTGCAACTTCTGCTGCCAAGGGATTTTGTTTTGCGCTTGATATTCCCATGATCGCCATATCTACCTTTGAAGCCATGGTTTATGGCGTTCAGGAAAGATATAGATTAGCTGATATTGATCAGTATGTTCCGATGATAGATGCCCGGAGGATGGAAGTATTTACTTCTTTTTATAAGAAAGATTTAAGTGTTACGCAATCATTTACAAGCCTTATACTGGATGAAAAAGCAAGCCTTTTATTTGATGCAAATCAAGATTATCTGCTTTTTGGAAATGGAGCGAAAAAAGCTAAGATGGTTTTATCCGGTAATAAAATAAATTTTTTTGATGATTACGTGCCTGCAGCACACGATTTGTGTTTATTGGCTTATAAAGCGTTTAACAACAATAATTTTGTTGATATAGCATACTTTGAACCTCAATATTTGAAAGCCTTTTATTCTACGGAAGTTAAATTGTAGTAATATTTAACAAAATGAACAATTTTATGTTATAAATATGCAACCTTTTGCGATCAAATATATTCTAATAGAAGAATTTGTAATGCAAAGAGTATAGCATATTATAAACGTTTAAATTAAAAGTCATGTCAGTAAATAGCAAAAGCATTATGCAACCTGAACTTAAAATAGATTACCAGGTTTTACGAAAATCAGTCTTAGTACTACGAGCGATAAATCATAAATTACGACAGGAAATGATTCGCTTACTAAACCAGGAAGGTAAAATGACCGTAACTGAGTTATATGTAAAATTGCGCTTAGAGCAATCCGTAGCATCTCAGCATCTCGCGTTATTAAGACGTGCCGGTGTGGTGACAACTTCACGTGATGGAAAATTTATTTATTATTCCGTCGATCATGAAAGAATGGATGAAATTTCCAGGCTTCTTCAGGAATTAGTGAAGTAATTATCTGCAATCATTCTACTAAGACTTTTCATTGGAAGCTTATACAATTGATTTGTGTTAAATAATCCTTTACCGTAATCTTATTCCGTATTACTTAGCAATTATTTCGATATATTTGTCCCGAACTAATTGTAAATGTTTTTATGGAAAATTTTGAATTTAACACCGAAAAAATCGAGAAGGCTGCTGAGCTCTTACGCGCAGTAGCCCATCATCTCAGACTAAAGATTATTAAACTAATCCATGACAAAAAAGAAGTGAATGTAAATGTGATTTACAACACGCTTAAAATTGAACAATCGATCACTTCACAGCATTTAAAAATACTAAGAGGTGTTGATGTGGTACGTACGCGTAGAGAAGGTAAAAAGATCTATTATTCTTTGAATTATGACAGGTTAGAAGCCATGCACCGGGGTATTGATTTGTTTGAAGAATGGACGCAAGCACGCAAGTCTGCAAAAAAGAAAAAATAACACACTTACTTTTTCAAAAACAATTTATAAGACTATTATTTGTCGTATTTTAGACGGGTAATAGTCTATTTTTTTTATGGAAGACATAGTAAAAGAATTCAACGAGTACCGGACAAAAATGAACGATGTACTCTTCGAACAAAAAAACCTTACACTCAACCGCTTCTTTAATCTTGATATGCACGCTTATGCCGATGGCGCAATAGATGCGAAAACCAAGGAAATGCTGGGTCTGGTAGCATCTATGGTGCTGCGCTGCGACGATTGTATAAAATATCATCTTGGTAAATGCAAGGAGCAATCAGTTTCTACAGAACAGGTATATGAAGTATTTGCAATTGCAAACCTCGTAGGCGGAAGTATATGCATCCCGCATACAAGAAGAGCAGCCGAATACTGGGATGCATTAAACGGTAGCTAAATAATAATTTGATTGATGAAAAAATTATATCTCTTCGACTCTTACGCACTTATTTTCCGGGCATATTTTGCATTGCAAAAAAATCCATTGATTAATTCCAAAGGCGTAAATGTTTCTGCAATTACCGGTTTTATCAATACCCTGTGGGAGATCAAAACAAAATATAGTCCTACACATTTTGCGATCGTATTTGATGCTGCCGGACAAACAGACAGGCAGGCAGAACATGACTTTTACAAAGCTAACCGCCAGGAAACGCCGGATGATATTGTTATCTCTATTCCGTATATAAAATCTATCGTTCAGGCGATGAACATGCCTGTTGTAGAAATAAAGGGATATGAAGCAGATGATCTTATTGGCACGCTTGCTGAAAAAGCAGCGCGTGAGGGTGTGGAGTGTTATATCGTTTCACCCGATAAAGATCTCGGTCAGGTAGTTTCAGAAAATATTTTTATTCACAAGCCGCCGTTCATGAAAAATCCGGCAGAAGTACTTGGGATCAATGAAATGAAGGAAAAGTGGAGTATAGAATATCCAAAACAGATCATCGATATTCTTGCACTTTGGGGTGATGCAGTGGATAATATTCCCGGCGTAAAAGGCATCGGTGAGAAAGGAGCCAAGGAATTGATCAAGCAATTTGGCACACTCGAAAATATCTATGAAAATATTGAAAGCGTAAAAGGAAAGATAAAGGACAAATTAATAGAGCATAAAGAAATGGCGATCATCTCCAAGCAGCTTGCAACAGTGGTGCTCGATGCGCCGATTGAATGGGATGAAGAAGCTTATCGCCTTAAAGAATTTGATAAAGAAAAATTAGCTGAAATTTTTGCAGACCTTGAATTCCGTACACTCGGAAAAAGAATATTAGGCGAAAGCTATTCTTTTAATGAAGTGGCTGCAAAGAAAGCGGCAGTTCCAAAAACATCGCAATTTTCTTTATTCGGTGGACAAGAGCCAAACGAAACTGCAGTAGAAGAAATTCCGGAAGTACCGACGATCACGTATTCCAAGAATATTACTAATACAGAGCACGAATATTTTTTAGCAGATACCCAGGAACAAATTGAAGCGCTGCTGAAGAAATTGGTAAATGCTGAAAGAATTTGTTTTGATACGGAAACTACTTCCGTTGATGCAAATAATGCAGAGCTCGTGGGTTTGTCGTTCAGTGTAAAAGAATTTGAAGCATACTATGTTCCGGTTCCCGCAAACCGTGAAGATGCTTTGAAACTCCTTGAATATTTTAAGCCTGTTTTTGAAAATGAAAACATTATTAAGATCGGGCAGAATATAAAATTCGATCAGCTCACATTGAAATGGTATGATGTTGAATTGAAGGGCGTATTCTTTGATACCATGCTTGCGCATTACTTGATGGACCCGGACACCAAGCACAACATGACAGTGCTTTCGGAAAATTATTTAGCGTATTGCCCGGTCCCGATTACTGATTTAATTGGTAAGAAGGGTCCTGCACAAGTAACAATGCGCGATGTTCCGATCGAGAAGATAAAGGACTATGCAGCGGAAGATGCAGATGTAACCTTTCAGTTATTCAATATTTTTAAAACCGATATTGACAACACGCATTTACATAAATTATTTTATGATGTCGAAACACCGCTGATCTCTGTATTAACCGACATGGAATTTGAAGGTGTGAGATTGGATACCGTTTTTTTAAAAACATATTCCGATGAGATAGCAAAAGATATTACGTTGCTCCAGGATGAGATACAAACTATTTGCTGTTCAAAATTCAACATTGATTCTCCGAAACAACTGGGAGAAATATTATTTGAAAAAATGGGAATCCCCTATCCGGGAAAAAAAACGAAAACCGGGCAATATTCTACAGATGAGGAAACACTTCAGAAACTGATCCATGCTCATCCCATCGCAGAAAAATTACTCGACTACAGGGAGTTTACCAAATTAAAAAATACGTATGTAGATGCGCTACCAAGTCTCCTCAACAAAAAAACAAACAGGCTGCATACTACGTTCAACCAGGCAGTCGCAGCCACCGGCAGACTAAGTTCAACCAACCCAAACCTGCAAAACATTCCTATACGCACCGAGCGGGGCAAAAAAATTCGACAGGCATTTATTCCGAGAGATGAAGAGCATGTAATTTTCTCTGCGGATTATTCACAGATTGAATTGCGTATCGTTGCTTCCATCAGCAACGATGAAAATATGATGGACGCATTTACAAAAAATCTCGACATCCATGCGGCAACCGCTGCGAATGTTTTTAATGTTGCTTTAGAGGAAGTGACATCAGAAATGCGAAGACAGGCAAAAATGGTCAACTTCGGGATCATCTACGGTATTTCCGCATTTGGTCTTGCTCAAAGGCTTGGAATTGCGCGCACAGAAGCAGGCAATCTTATCGAGCAATATTTCCAGAAGTATAGCGGTATCAAGGCTTACATGGATAACACCATAAAATTTGCAAGAGAGAATGGTTATGTTGAAACGCTATTGCAGCGAAGGAGATATCTGCGCGATATCAACGGGGGCAACTGGACAGTGCGCGGTTTCGCGGAGCGGAATGCTATCAATGCCCCCATCCAGGGCACTGCAGCCGATATGATAAAGGTGGCGATGATCCATATACATGAGCAATTAAAGCAAAGGAATATGAGATCAAAGATGATCTTACAGGTGCATGACGAATTATTGTTTGATGTGTATGTGCCGGAAAAAGAAGATCTGCAAAAAATCGTCACATGGGAAATGCAAAATGCTTTACCTTTGCAGGTACCAATTGAAGTGTCTGCAGGATTTGGCGCTAATTGGTTAGAAGCACATTAAAACTCAATACAATGAAAAAAACATTTTTTTTATGCTGTATGTCCCTAACGCTTTTATGCTCTGCAAAGAAATGGGATGCTACCTACATTGCTAAACTCATTGCAAGCGGCGGAATTGATAAGGTCATCGAATATTATCAGCAAAAATATTATAGTCCCAACCGCGATCCGCAGGATGCTTTTAAGATCGCTGAATTGTATGTAAAGAAAAAAGATTACCAGACCGCGATGCAATGGTATGATAAAGAAGGACAGCTTATCAACACTTCCAAGGTAAATTTATTTAATTATGCGAATACGAACCGCTTGATGGGAGAGTACCAAAAAGCGTTGGACGGTTACCTGATGTATGCCGCGTTAACAGGCGACGTAGCAAAGGTGATGGATTATGCAAACCAGTGTGAGCAGATCCTAAAGGCATCAGCACAGGCAGATAATTATAAATTCGAGAACTATACATACAATACCCTTACGGATGAAATTATACTCACAGTTTTAAGGACGAATCCCATCTATGCAATGCTTGAGAATGGAAGCGATGGAAAACCGGTGTATAATTTATTGCAGGTCGTTCGCGATTTTCAAAATTTTGCCGAACCTGCAAAAGTAACTTATGGTACTACCGCACAGCTAAAGATTACTGACCTTACGTATACGCGCGATGGAAATATGGTTGCGTTTTCTGTTAAAGAAAAATCTAAAAATAAAGGTGCAAAAGAAATTGAAAAAATATTTATTGCGGATAATCTCGGTGGGAATTTTTTGAAGATAAAGCCATTTCCTTTTAATTCTGATCTCAACGCGTTAAAGCATCCTGCGTTTAACAGCGATGGCACCGTCCTTTATTTTTCTTCTGATTTGCCCGGCGGCTCCGGCGGTTTTGATATCTGGAAGAGCGTTTATCAAAATGGCAGGTGGATGAAACCTGTGAACTTAGGAAAATTGCTGAATTCAAAAGAGGACGATATTAGCCCGTTTATTGTACAGGATACAAAGGACAATACAATTTATTTTTCTTCGGAGAGAGAAGGCGGCTTTGGAGGATTTGATATTTATGCAGCTAAAAATATTGATGATGTATGGCAGGCAGTAGAAATGCAGCCGGCTCCTATAAATTCTGCAGGTGATGACATCAGCGTAATTTATGATAACGAGATCAACACAGGTTACGTTTCTTCTAACAGGCGTGGCGGCAAAGGTGGGTTTGATGTGTACCGGTTTACGCCTTTTAATTTGCGGATCATCGTCAGCACAAATGATTCTGCAACCGGAAAGGCTATAGATTACGCATTAGTTCAGTTAAATGAAAAGGAACTTAAAGTAAATGAAAGTGTGACTAACGAAAATGGTAAAACCAGCTTCCAGGTTGGGAAAGATAAAACATTCACCCTGAATATTTCTAAAGACAATTACAGACCGGTCACTATAAATTTAAACACGAATGGCAAGATCAGCGGAGATTCAGTGGAGGCAAATATCTCTTTAAAACAAGATGCACAATTCAGTATACAGAAAGGTGCTACGAATAATTTATCGATGGACAACTATATTATATTCACCGGGCAAATTATCGATGGCTATACAAATAAACCGGCGCGTACTTCAAAAATGCGCATGGTGAATTATACGACGAAGAAATTACGGGAGCTCGATATTGATGAAGATGGAAGGTTCCAGATAAAATTACTGATGAACAATAGTTATAAAGTAATTATAGAAAATGCAGATAGCCGTATCACGGACGAGTTAACTACTTATGGCTTGGATAAGCTGGATGTGAAGGTGCGCGATTATTTGATCAGTGGGACTAAATTTAAATTAACAGTAAACAAAGTATACAAGCCGGACAATCTTCCTCCTACTGTTAAGTTGAGAGATTTAAATGCGCCGATAGTTTCACTACAGCAGGTGGATTCACTTGTAAAAACAATTTCAAAAAATAATACTACATCAAAAAAATCTACTTCTAAAAGTGTTTCAAAGGCTTCGGTAAAGCCCGCTCCTAAAACAGTAGAGAAACCGGTTGTTACAGAGAAAAAGAAAGTAATTAAACATATCGATACGCTTGCAAAAGCAGAACAGACAAAACCCGATACCATTGCAAAAATAGTACAACAAAAAACGGAGATAAAAACTCAACCGGTTCAGAATACCACTACTAATAAACCAGTTGCTAATAAGCCTTCGGCATCTTCAACAACAACTCCAAGCTTAGAGCAATCTATTGCAGAATGGAAAGAGAAAGTGAAGAAGGAAGGAATTCCTGAACCCGGCGCAGATATCCTTAAATCGAAACCCACACCAAAACCTAAAAAACAAACTAAAGTAAAAGAGGAAGAAATTAAGACTCCGCCGGGAGAAGTTATAATTAATGTTCAGGAGACACCCGCGCTCGTTGAAGAAACACCAAAAATAAATACCTCTCCCGAGCCTGTCGTAAAAAATACTTCGTCACCGGCCGTTGATAATGTTGTTCATCCTGACATCTATTATAAAATACAATTAGGCAGCTATCCTGACGCTACTATTACATTTCCCGAATTCCAGGATATGGGAAAAGTGGAAACGATACAATCTTACGGACAATATATTTATCGTTTAGGAGATATTTATAGTCTTGATGATGCGAAAGCTATGCTGGATAAAGTAAGAAATAAAGGGTATTACGTTGCTTTCATTTTGCAGTACAATAAAAATAAGGTGACAGGCATTGTAAAATAATAACAGTCAAAATGACAACTGTTAAAAGACAAATCAGTTTAGAATTTTTAAACAAATATTTATAGTTTTGTATCAACAGTTTGCATGGGCAAACTGTTTTTATTTAAAGACTACGATTACACAGATTGATTAAATACGGGTACTAAAACGGTTATAATGAACACACGGTTGGTTTTATGGGGCGATATCGGTACAGATAGAAAAGCGCTCGTCGCGATTTACCTCCAGGAAGAAACAGCAAAGATCCACATCTACGCATTTCCCAAAGAAACAGTTACGAAAGAGATCCAGGATGCATTATTTGTAGAATGGAAAAACGGCGGAGAGTATGAATTCCCTGAAGATGCGATTCATTGGGAAGTAGATGCCAACAGTGATACTATCCTTCCGGAAAATTTAAAAGTTGATCGCCCGGAAATTGTTTTGCAGTCACAGCATAAATGGAGCAAGAAATTAATGGGCTCTAAAATAAACCAGTTGCTTGCTGATGAAACAAAATTACTGGAAGAAAAAGCTTCCACCGCTGCTGAGTTTGATCAATCGTTATGGGATAAAGCAAAAGCACAATGGGAGAAGATCTCATCTTATCAAAAGAAAAATGAAATTTCGTGGGAACAGACAACAGTATTAAAAGAAAAGATCAATGGTGTTTTTGATACGTTGAAAGCGATCAAGAGGATCAATAATGAAAATGACGACCAGGCAAATTCCGTACTCGTTAAACAGTTTTATCAAAGAGTGGAAGAGCTTCAATCCAAATTGATTTATTCTGATCAATGGAAATATATTTTTGAAGAATTGAAAAAGATGCAACAGGAATTAAAAGAGGCATCTATCCGCTGGAATCATAAGAAGGCACTGTACAATGGCGTCAATACTCTTTTTGATGATCTCAGGAAATACCGGATGACAGAAGTGGTGAGTAAAACAAAGGGGCGCATCAGTCAATTGTCCAAAATATTGGATGGCTTAAAAGATTCTATTGCGAGAGATCATGAGAGCTATAATATGCAGGTAGAAAAAATGCAGCATTATACAAGGGGAAAGTTGCCGGAAGATGAAATAAAATCGAGATTCAGTTTTGTGTTTGACAAGATAAAGGAGAAAGAAGTGAAAGCGGATGGCATCAAACAAACTATTGAACAATTGAAAAAAGATATTGAAAAAGAAAAAATACAACAGGAAGAGCGTGAGCAGCAAAAAGTGAAACGCGAGCAGGATGCGGAGAACAAAAAGCAATCAAGACAAGAAGAAACTGCAGAAAAAGAAGAGATAGAAAAAAATGTGCAGAATACCGAACAGCCGGATAAAAATAAAAGTACTTCGGTTAAGAAAAGACCAAGAAAGATTGTGATACCTGAAAACGAAGATGCACAAAAACAAGAAGAAAAACCTGTCGAAAATTCTGAAGAAGAGAAAGCTGAAGAAAAAACTGATGTAGAAACTTCTAATGTTCCTAAAGTTGTTGAAAGGGAAGAAAAACCTCAAGAAGAAACTATTGAAGCGCCGGAAGATATAGAAGAACCTGCGAATAAAATTATTAAAGAACAAGAAGCAGAAGAAAAACAAACAGAAGAAGCAGTTGAAGTGCCAGAAGCAGAAAAAATATTAGCGGAAAATAATGCAGACCTCGAACATATTGTAGAAACCAGTGCACATCCTGTTGCAGAAGAAAACGAAGAAACAGAAAACAAGGACGATGCTTTAGAAGAAGAGATTGCAAAAACTACAGCCGCAGCAAAAAATAATCCGGATTAAATTTAATCCAGGAAATATAATCGCTTTACCCTTGAAGAAATTCGCGTGAGCAATTCATAAGATATGGTGTCGATCTTTTCCGCCTGTTCAATGATCGAAATTTCTTTTCCATAGATCTCCGCTTCATCACCTTCATGCGTTTCATCAATATGTGTAATATCCGCCATGCACATATCCATGCAAATATTACCCACGATCTTTGCTCTTTGTCCTGCAATAAATACCTCACCTACGCCATTGCCAAATCTTCTGTCGTAGCCATCTGCATATCCAATGGCAAGCACCGCGATCTTAATATTTTTCTCAGCCAAACCCTTTCTCGAATAACCAATGGTTTCTCCTTTCTGCACATGCTTGATCTGCGAGATCCTTGTTTTCAGTGTGCCTATAGTTTGTAATTGCTGTTGAATGCTTGAAGTGCTGTCGACACCATATAAACCGATGCCTAAGCGGACATAATCATAGTGAGCTTGCGGGAAACGGAGAATACCGGACGAATTCAGCAAATGTTTTTTTACAGAATAATTTAGATTAGAAGTTATCTTTTCAGAAAGCGAATTGAAAGTACTGATCTGCTGGTTTGTAAATTCATCGAGATGTGCATCTTCACTTCCTGCAAGATGAGAAAAAATGGTTTTAATCGTAATATTTTTATGCTTGCTTAATTCAGTATTTAATTCATCAATATCATTTTCGACAAACCCTAAGCGGTTCATACCGGTTTCGATCTTTAAATGAATATTGATATGTCGCCCTGAAGCTTTTTCAATAAGCTCACGCAAAATTTGCAGGGAATAAATTTCAGGCTCAAGATCATTATCCATCATGCGGTCGAAATCCACGGCATCGGGATTTAATACCATGATTGGTGTGGCAATTTTATTTTTACGCAAGTGAATTCCTTCATCCGCGTAAGCTACGGCAAGGTAGGAGACGCGCTGGTTCTCCAGCAATCCTGCAACTTCCACGCTGCCGCTCCCGTATGAAAACGCTTTCACCATCGCAATAATACCGCAATCCTTGCCGAGATAACTTTTGTAAACATTCAGGTTGTTCGTCAGCGCATTCAGGTTGATCTCGAAAACAGTGGCGTGCGTTTGCCCGATCAGCTGTGCGGTAATTTTTTCAAAACCAAAACTACGTGCACCTTTTAATAGGATTAACTCGTTCTCAAATTTCAACACATGAAATTGCTCAAGTAATTTTTCCGTACTTTCAAATACATACCATTCTTTCACATTATACGCAAGCGATTCGATCTGCTGCATAAACACTTTGCCAACGCCGATCAGCTTATCGAAAGCATTTTGCTGCAGGATATTTTTTAATCTCAGGATATAATCTTTATCACTTAAGCCGGTTTCTTCAAATGCAGAAATGATCAGTGTTTTCTTTTTATGCGTTTCCTGCTGGTTTAAAAAATTCAGTGCAATTTGCAGGGAGTGGAAATCGGCGCTGTAGGAATCGTCGATGATCGTACAATTATTGATGCCATACTTTAACTCCAGGCGCATCGGCAGATTTCGCAACGCGTGAATCTTTTCCTGTATTTTTTCAACCGGATATTTAAACAGCAATAAAATTGCGATGCAATGAATACAATTTTCAATGGATGCAGTATCGGCAAAAGGAATTGTTAGTGCAGAATGAGAAATGTTGAACTTTGCACTGTTGAGCGTTACCGTGCAATTACTTTTCCCCATCTCGGAAACAGAAACGTTTATGGTTGCGTTTTTCTTTAAACTCCACGAGATACAATTTGATTTGCCGTTAAGTTCTTTTTCTATTTCTTCATAATCGGAACAATAAATGATGGTCGCAGCGTTCTTAAACAAAAGTAATTTCTCTTTTACTTTTTGCTCACGGCTTTCGAAACCTGCGTCGTGCGCTCCGCCGATATTTGTAAATATTCCTATGGTCGGCTGTATGATCTGTTCGAGGTTTTGCATTTCATTCACTGTAGAAATTCCAGCTTCAAAAATTGCAAGCTCATTTTTCTCTTCCATATTCAGCACCGACAAAGGCACACCGAGCTGTGAATTATAACTTTTAGGGCTCTTTACAATATTTTTTTCAGCAGACAACAACTGGTACAGCCATTCTTTAACGATCGTTTTTCCGTTGCTTCCTGTAATACCAATAACGGGGATCTTAAATTGTTCGCGGTGAAATTTTCCGAATTGCTGCAACGCTTTTAATGTATCATCCACCAAAATAAAATTGGCGTCCCCATATTCTTCCGTTGCAATATTTTTTGAGATGATAAAATTGCGGATACCTTTTTGATATGCAGCCGGTATGTACTGATGACCATCGCTGCGTGCCGTAAGACAAAAGAATAAAGTATGCTGCGGAAACGTTAGCTGTCGCGTATCCACAGAAACATGGGCTATCATCGCTTCTTTAATGCCGCTAAGCGTTTTGCCGGATACGATTTTATTTATTTCTGAGATACTGTAGTGCACTATGTAAATATACTTTAGAATAATTACTCCGACATATACAATTTATCCTCTTCAATTTTAAAGTGATAGTGCGCGATCTTATAATTATTCCCGTCTGCGCTTCTCCCTGTTTTAATATCAAATTTATAGCCGTGTAGGGGGCAGCTTACTACGCCCCGCCTATTGCAATGCCCATGATGTAGTAGTGCTCCCGCATGCGGGCAGGTATCTTGAATTCCGAAGAAACCGTCTTCCAGTCGTGTAATACAGATTACTTTCTCATCCACAGTTAATTTTGCCAGTTGGAATAAATGGATCTTCTCAAAAGCAATTTTCAAATCATCGGAAAGCGCTCTCCATTGCATATTGTTGGTTCTGGTAACGAAGATAATATTTCTTCTAAGAATAGAACGCGGCAGATGAATAGTTAAAGAATGAGTTAAAATGATTGAATTTTTTTACATTAGTATTAAAATCAACAGCTATGAAAAAAATATTCGTTATGGCAGGTGCAGTAATTATTTTTACTTCCTGCAACCAGAAACCAACAACTTCTTCCACTTCGGAAACCGCAGCCACGAAAACTACTGAAACTTCGTCCTCTGCAGCTCCCAAGGGTCAATACGAGTTTAAGTCGGGTATACTCGAGGCTGAAACAATAATGCCGGGAGGTATGGGCACTACAACGATGAAAATTACTTTTGACGATTATGGTAAACTAAAAGTTACAGAAACAAATATGGCAATGTCAATGGGTGGACATCATATGAACACTACATCTAAATCGCTGGTTAAAGACGATTATATATATAGCTGGTCAAGCGCGTCTAAAGCAGGAATGAAATTTAAAATGGATCCTTCCAGGATGGATCCTAAGAAGGATATGGACTTCTCTAAGATGACGGATGAAATGAAAGCAAAATTACACATGCAGGAGGTAGGTAACGAAACGATAGACGGAAAAGATTGCAAGGTGTTTACTTACGAAGCTGAAACAATGAAAGGAAAAATGTGGATATGGAAACAGCTTCCGTTACAATCTGAAATGACCATCTCAGGTAAAACGATCACAACAAAATATAAGAGTTTCCGGGAAAATCCGAGTATTCCGGCAGGCACTTTTGATGTTCCGTCAGATATTGAATTTAAAGAAATGAATTTACCGGCGACGGCATCTAAGTAATCGATTCTTTGATACAGTTAGCCAGGTTTCTTAAGCCTTGCTGCAATTCTTCTTCATTCGGATACCCGAAGCCGATACGCATATAGCGGTCATCCTGTTCAAACCAATGACCTGCGCCAACAAGTGTTTTATATTTTTCATAAAGCACAGCATAAAACTTTGCGGTATCAATTGCAAATTGTTTTTTGATGCGTGGAAAGCAAACAACTCCGGCTTTGGGCTCTATCCATTCAAAATATTTCTGCTCATTTTCCATCCAGTTTTTAAGAACGGAAAAATTTTGTTGAATATGCTGATGCGAAGGCGATAAAAATTGTTGCGCATTTTTTAAAATATGCAGCGCGATCTCTTCATCAATGACAGAATTGGTGATGATGATCTGTTCCTTTGCGGCAAGTAGATCTATCTGCAGTTTACGATGTTTACAAATCAGCCATCCCACGCGAATTCCCGGAACACCGAAAGCTTTCGATAGAGAGCACACCGAGATCACGTGATCAGAAAATGAAGCGTAATAGGGAATAAGCTCTGTTTGAAAATTCAGGTAGCGATAAGTTTCATCCACCAATACAAAAATATTTTTCTCTTCTGCAATACTTATAATTTCTTTGATCAATTCATCTTTAAAAATAATTCCTGTGGGATTATGAGGCGAAGTGATACTGATGAGTTTAGTCTGCGGCTGAATGGCATCCTTGATTTGTTGAATATCGAATTGAAATTCATTTTCAAACGATAGATCTATATACGAAATATCACATCCGATTGCTTTTGGTGTTTCAATATTCGTCGCATAATTGGGACGAAGTACAATTAAGTGATCGTCCTTATTCAGCATTATTGTAGAAACAATAAACAATGCGGTTGCCGCGCTCGGACAAACAAGAACATCCCCTTCACTTAAATTTTTCTCATCTCTTATAATCTCTTCTCTCAAATCTTTCTTGCCGCGATGTTCTCCATAACAAATAAATACATCATCTAAATTTATTTTCAGATCACGAAAATAAATATCACGGACAGAGCTTTCCGCTAAGTTAAATTGAATAGTATCATAACCCATTTCTTCAGGAGATTCAACTTCTATGGGCATTCGTTTGTACTTCATAAATTATGCTATAATTAATTCCCGCTGCCGGTAATATGGTTGATGCTGCAATCAAAAGCAACTGAGTTGTTGTCGTACGTTTTCAAAACATGCTCGATCACCGGAGACTGATATGCATTCAGGTTAAAGAATTTAATTTTGCCGTTATTCGAAAAACAAGACCTGTATTGCGCTTTTAAACTACCATCGGCGTTGCTCATCTCTTTGGAATAATTGTTATCGTAAATAATATCTGCAGGAGATTTTGACATCGCTAATATCAATCTTCCAAGATCCGAACTCAGATCAGGCACCAATAATAATTTCCGTGTGAAAATATTATCATGAATAAATATGGAAGTACAGTACGGCGTAAACAAAGAGTCGTTGATAGGTCTTCCCGTTGCCTGGTAGCTCACTGCGCAGCAACCTAAAGTTTTGTTATTGATGAAAGTATTTTTAAAAACTTCTACACTGTCATACGACATAATGATCAGTCCGCTTCCCGGCGGAATATCTGAAACATAACTTCCCGGTTTTGCAAAATTTTTTGAATTGTTGGCTTCTACCTTATTGTTGAACACCCTGCAATTCTTACCGTCTTTCAAGGGTAAGCCGGGAAGGTCATAAACGACGATGCCGCCGCTGTTGTGGTAGGAATAATTATTGTATACATCCGAATTGATACAATTTTCAATCTCAATGCCGCATACATTTTGGTGTGCAACACAATTCCTGATCGTTACGCCAATGGATTGACCGACATAAATGCCGGCATCGGCACAATAAGAAACCTCGCACCTTTCAATCAACACATTTTTACATGCAACGGGGTAGTAACCGTAATTCCCGTTGGCAGAATCCGTGCCGGTGGTCCAGGTGGAATTCATATCTCTTATCGCCACATTATTACAATCCTTTAATTTTATATTATCTCCTTTCGCATCCTGGATCGTAAATCCTTCAATAGAAATATTATTGCAATTGGTGATGTTGATGCCTTCTGCGCCATCGGTTTGTCCGAGAAATGATAGTATGGTTTTACCTGTTCCTTTTCCGCGAATGATCACATTATTTTTTCCTTCGAGTGATAAGGTCTTGCTGAATAAAAAATGTCCTTCGGGTAATTCTATTACGCCGCTGTCTTCGAGCAAAATAAATTTCTCCTGGAATTCATTTTCTATTTTTTTGTTTTTTATAAACTGGGAAGATGAATTTTGCCTGCATGAGGACAGCAACATTGTGATAATGAAAATGACAGAAAATATTCTCATGTATTTGATTGAAGAATTATTTCATTTCTGCGATCCATTGTTTGATCAGTGCAACGGCTTCCACATGAATTAAGCGCCTGCCTAATTCGGGCATCATGATCTCTGGGTCAGCGCTGTTCATACGGTAAGGTAAAATTGATTCTTCCGGTTTTCCCGGCACAACATCGTACAATGAATTTCCGCTCGCTCTGCCAGCTGCAACAGGGCTTTTCATCACACCCCAGCTTTCGGGGTTCTTTTCACTCAGCAATAAATACAAGCCGGAAGTATTTGCCGGACCTTCCTTGCGATGGCAGTTGGAACAGTTTACTTCGAGATATGCTTTTGCTCTTTCTTCTACCGTGCCTGTTGTTGGATCATCCCATTGCGCTAATTTATTTGTTTTGTTATCTGCTTTGTTATAACCTGTGAGGTAGCCAACTTCTCTCCATTTATCCAGTTGATTTTTTTTGCCTTCAGCATAGATAACATCGCGGTTCATATTCCTGATCTTTGGTCCGATCGGAATTAAAGTTTCATTAAAACTATGACATCCCTTGCATTGATTTTTATTCGGGATGAGAAAATTAGTATGATTTTGCACACCATGCGCATTTATCCAGTCTACTTTTTTATCATCGCCCACAATATTCAATGTGCCTTCTGTCTGATCATCATTCCATTCGTAATCCAAAGCATCCCATTTATCTTTCCTTCGCACCAGCAATCGCGTCTCTAAGATCTTTCTTCCTTTTGCGTCATCGCGGAAATCATTTGAATAATAAAAGTTCTTAATCAAAACTGTTCCTACCGGGAAATCAAGCGCTGCTGTTTTATTATATTTTGCGGAAGTTCCTTCAGGCATCCACACGAAACGCGCTTTCTTTGCGTAATCGGAAAATAAAGTGGTGATGAGATCATAAGGCAATACCTTGTCGTTCGGAATAAGATCCTTAAGATTTCCTTTAAAGAAATGATACTCGGATAATTTCTCAAACGGTTTTGCATCAACATCTACTGTGACTTTGCCATTGGAAATTTTACACTGATTGAAAATGACCAGGCACGTAAAAGAGATTATAAAAAGAGAGATCGTTAGTTTTTTCATTTTGCATCCGAGGGTTTTAATCCATTGCCGTTGATACCTGTATAAGCGCAGTCGAACTTAGTCATGTCATTGTCTTTATATTTCATAATATCTTCCCTGCCGTGCGTTTTCCATCCATTTAGATTGCCGAATTTCACATCGCCGTTGTTGCGTATGCAGATCTTTTTTCCTTCCGGCAGTTGTCCGTCTTTATCGCGGAGTTTCGGATCGGCAGTTCCATCCACAAAAATATCCAACGGACCTTTAAAAGTTGCCGCGAGTAATTTGCCGAGATCGGTAGAAAGATCAGGAATAGAAAACTTTCTCACAAAAATATTATCGTGAATAAATATCGACGTACAATAAGGACCGTAAGTGGTGTCGTTCAATTGCTTGCCCGTCATATAATAACTTACTGCAGCAACACCGATAGTTTTATTGTCAGTGATCCTGTTATTAAATACATCAACGCTGTCTGTTGCCATAATGATCATACCGCTCCCCGGCGGTATCATTGCCACAATACTTGCAGGTTTCCCGAAATTCTGAAAGTTATTCGTGATGCAGTCGTTATCCCATACTTTTGCATTTCGCCCGTTTGCCTGGAATAATTTTGGAAGATCAAAAATGAGAATACCGCCTGAATTATTTTCAGAACGGTTTTTGTAAATATCTGAGTTGATGCAATTTTCAATTTCGATTCCCGCAACATTGTTATGTGCGTAACAATGCCGAACGGTTACGTTTGTAGATTGACCGATGTAAATTCCTGCATCCGCGCAATAAGACACTTCACAATTTTCTATCAATACATTTTTACATTCCACAGGATAATAACCGTAATTCCCATTGGAAGTATCAGCACCCGTAGTCCAGGTAGAGTTCATGTTTCGGATAGTTACGGTATCGCAATCTTTTAATTTTAAATTATCGCCCTTTGCATCCTGTATGGTAAAACCTTCCACGGTAATATTAGAACAATTCGTAACACTGATGCCTTCAGCGCCATCCGTTTGTCCGTAGAAGGAAAGAAAGGATTGCTGAGCTCCGGCGCCTTTTAACGTTACATGCTTCTTGCCTTCCAGCGAGAGTGATTTTTTAAGAAGGTACTTTCCCGCGGGAATTTCCACCGTACCACCATCTTCCACTAAGATCAATTGCTCCTGCAAGCTTTTCTGAAATTTTTCGGAAGATTCAAAGCCTTCTGTATTTCCTTTCTTCTTAGAAGATTTACAGCCTGACACACTCACCATAACCATAGCGGTTATAAAGAACAAAAAGAATTTATGCATTTGGAAAAAATTTATGTGAATATAGGAAATTCCGTATTATCGGTTTCATAATGATTGCTAATTATCAGGGCATGTGCTGGCTCTTTACCACTTCGCTCGGAATCCCATGATGATTACTTTTCTCATATGTAACAAATTAACGTTTTATTCTATTATTTTTGTTGCCTAAATAATTTATATGTTGAAGAAATCAGGTTTTATTTGGATAGTTGTGGCATTAGCCTTGTCTCTATCCGGTTGCAGGGGCAACAAAGGTTCTAACAAAGTATATAAAGACCAGGTCGTGGTGCACGGCTTGTCAGATGCAAAAGGCTTAAACCCTATTACGACGAGTGATGCCTATGCAAACGAATATATCATTCCAAACATTTTCCAGAGCTTACTTTCTTACAATCACCAGACAATGGAATTGGTGCCTGTTCTTGCAAAATCAAGACCTGTGATGAGGCTCAATGGCGATGTTGCAGAAATGGATTTTGAATTGCGTCCGGAAGCTACATGGGATGATGGAACACCTGTAACTGTTGATGATATTTTATTTTCTTTCAAAACTATTTTTTGTCCGAAAGTAAATAATGATAACGTGAAGCCCGGCGTGGATTATGTAAAGGATGTAAGAACGTACCCTGATAACAACAGGAAATTTACCGTGGTCTGCAGCAAATATATTGGCATGGAACATGGTGTTGGTTATGATGTTAAGATGATGCCTGAGAACGTGTACGATCCGAAAAAAGTATTGCGTAAATATTCGTTAGCAAGTTTAATTTCCGGCGATAAGAAAGCGGAAAGCGATCCGGACATTAAAACTTTTGCAGAATTTTTTAATTCTGAAAAAGTAGCACGCGACAGTTCACTCGTGAAAGGATCAGGTGCATACAGATTAATTTCTTTTGAAACCGGTCAGCGGCTAATTATTGAGCGCAAGCCGAATTGGTGGGGTGATAAAGTGAACAAGGAAAATGAATATTTTGAGGCATACCCGAAACGACTCGTCTTTGAAACAATCAATGACTTTAATACTGCGCTCACGGCGCTCGTTGATGAGAAACTCGATTTCATTTATGTAACCCCTGTGAAGGAATATGTGGAACTGGATAACTCTCCCAAATTCCGGGAGAACTTTGTAAAATCAGAACCACAGATGCTGGCGTACCAGGCGATCGGCATGAACGTAAAAGATAAGATACTAAAAGATGTAAAAGTGCGACAAGCACTATGTTACCTTACGAATGTAGACCAGATCATCGATAAAGTATTATACGGAAAAGGAAAACGCACCATCGGTCCGGTCTTGCCTTCTAATAAGGACGCTTATAACAACGATATTAAGCCATATCCTTTCGATGTAGCGAAAGCGAAATCATTATTGGCAGAAGCAGGCTGGGCGGATTCTGACGGCGACGGCATTTTAGATAAAGTAATAGACGGCGAAAAAACAAAGTTTGAAATTTCATACAGCTATAATGCCGGAAATCCCTTAAGAGAAACTGTGGGACTTTTGATCCAGCAAACGTATAAACAAGCCGGACTTATTTTAAATATCAAGGCGCTCGACTGGAGCTTGTATCTTGATGAATTAAAGAAACATAATTTCCAGTTATTTTACCAGGGTTGGGTGAAACAGCCACGACCGGATGATGACAAGCAGATCTTCCATACTTCTTCTATGAACGGCGGTTCGAATTATATGAGTTTCGGAGATGCAAGAACTGATGCATTGCTGGAGCAGATCAGAACAGAACTCGACGAATCAAAAAGAAATGTGCTCTACAAACAATGGCAACAGATCACACACGATGAAGTACCTTATATTTTCATGTACGTGCAGAATTTCAGGAACTGCGTTCACAAAAGATTTGAAAATACCAAAGCCGGTCCCGTTTATCCAGGTGTATGGTTTGCCGCTTTCAAAGTGAAAAAAGGATATAAAGTAGAAGGCAGAGATAAATAATAATTTATTTATAAGATTTAAGCCCGCACCTGTTGCGGGCTTTTTCTTTTTAAATGCCTGGCGTAGTTCTAAAAAACCATAAAACACGTGAAATAATCAACTAAAATTGTATTTTTGAAAAGAGCTGCAGATGCCTTGAGAAGAAAATCTAAAGAGATACAAACATGCTGAAATACGTTTTAAAACGCATTGCCATATTCATTCCAACATTATTTGTTATTTCCTTAATTACATTTTATTTAAGCGTGAATGTTCCCGGTGATCCTGTGGAGCAAATGCTGAACAACAACAGCGATCTCGGCAGCTCTGCAAATGCGCAGGCTTCGGAAAGGGCATACGTTGATAAAAGAGCACAGCTGGGATTAGATCTTCCTCTTTTTTATTTCAGTTTGGGAAATGCAGCAGAACCCAAAAATTTGTATGAAGTACCGAAGAAGTTTCACCGCCAGAATTTAGAAAGACTTATTGATAAATACGGTGACTGGACGGAGATCAGAAAATATTATCAATCGCTTAAAGATTTTGAAGTGGCGATCGCAGGTATTCCGCGGGATTCCGCAAACGCAGATGCGCTGATCAACATCAAGGGCAACATCCAGAAATTATACATCAGCTATGATGATAACGCGATCAGATCGGATTTTAAAGAAATAACTCCTGCTATTAATGAGCACGCGTCACTTCAACTCGCCCGTCCCGCGTACCAGGCGGTTCTGGATGATTATGAAAAAGGTGTGAAAGGAAAAGCGACACCGATGAAAAAGTATATTCCCGCATTGCATTGGTATGGGTTGAATAATCAATATCATCAATGGATCACAAAATTTATGAAAGGAGATTTCGGAATTTCCTACCAGGATCAGCGACCTGTAAAAACGGTGATCTGGGAAGCGGTTCACTGGACGGTGATGCTCAGCATTTTTTCCATCATCCTCACCTATTTAATTTCAATTCCATTAGGTATAAAAGCGGCAGCAAAAAAAGACAGCCGGAGAGATAAGATCATGTCGACCATTTTATTCATGCTGTATTCGTTGCCGGTATTCTGGGTGGCAACATTGCTGATCATGTTCCTGGGCGGCGGAGATTTCTTAAGCTGGTTCCCGGCATATGGTGTTGGTGAGATCAGCAGTGATGATAATTTCTTTCAAATTTTTGGCATACGCTTTTATCATCTCGTTTTACCGATGATCTGTTTCACGTATGGTGGATTAGCCTTTTTATACAGGCAGATGCGCGGTGCTATGATCAACACACTCACACAGGATTACATACGTACCGCGCGTGCGAAGGGGCTTGATGAAAACAAAATATTATGGAAGCACGCGTTTAAAAATTCGCTGCTGCCGATCATCACTTTATTTGCAAATGTTTTTCCATTGATCATCAGCGGAGCGATCATCATCGAAAATAAATTTTCCATTCCCGGGATGGGAAAAACTGCGATAGAAGCAATACATGCGCGGAATTACCCCATGATCTATACGATCGTGATGTTTTCTGCGATCCTGACGATGATCGGTTATCTCATCGCGGATATTTTATATGCAATGGTGGATCCGAGAATATCCTACAGTAAAAAATAAAAAGAATGACAACGCCGACAAAACAGGATTATTGGTCATACATAAAACGACAGTTCAGAAAAAACAGGCGTGCTTTGTATTCTATGTACATCGTTATTTTTATGGCGGTCATTGCATTGCTTGCTGATGTGCTTGCCAATGAGAAACCTCTTTACTGCAGTTACCACGGGCATACTTATTTTCCTGTTTTCAAAGAATACGCTGTTGATCTTGGTCTTGCAAGATGGCCAAAGGAATTATTGAATATCAACTGGACGGATACAAAATTTGACCACGAACTTCGCCCGCCGGTTCCGTATTCTCCCACTACGCAGGATTTTTTTAATTCAGGTTTCGTTTCTCCGTTCGGCAAGCAAAATGTGGCATCCACGCGCTGGCGGCACTGGTTTGGCACCGATGATATCGGTAGAGATATTACTGCGGGCTTGATCCACGGCACACGTGTGGCATTTATGGTGGGAATTATTTCTATGTCGATAGCATCCATCATCGGAATTTTATTAGGAGCATTCGGCGGTTTCTTTGGCGATAATAAAATTCGCGTTTCGCGCGCGAATGTGCTCATGGGAATCATATTTTTTATTCTTGGATGGTTCAACGCTTTCAGCACGCGCAGTTATATTTTGAGCGATACGATCGGTGTGTCGGTCATAAAATTCTTAGGTGAATTTGCCTTAAGCCTTTTTATATTTTTTGTGTCGATGCTGATCGGGTACCTGCTTGCGTTTGTTTTAAAGATCATTCCATTTTTCAGGAAGAAAGTAAATATTCCGGTCGATCTCATCGTGCAGCGTGTTATTGAAATATTAGTTTCTATTCCTCGTTTATTTTTGATCATAGCGGTAGTGGCAATTTCAAAACCCGGCATCGCATTAATTATGGTGATCATTGGACTAACATCGTGGACGGAAATTGCGCGCTTTATTCGTGCGGAATTATTGAGGGTGAGAAGCCTTGAATATATTGAAGCATCTGAAGCGTTAGGATATTCACGAATGCGAATATTATTTAAACACGCTATTCCAAATGCCATCGCACCGGTATTGATTACGATTGCGTTTGGTATTGCAGCGGCGATATTAATTGAATCGAGCTTATCTTTCCTCGGAATCGGCGTGCCGGCGGAAGTGATCACGTGGGGAAAAATACTGGCGAAGGCGCAGGGAAGCAAATCCCAGTTATGGGTGGCGATTTTTCCGGGTTTCGCGATCTTTTTAACGGTAACTTTGTTTAATTTAATAGGCGAAGGATTAACAGACGCCCTGGATCCCCGCCAGAAAAAATAATTAAAATGAAATTTAAAGTTTCAAGCGATGCATATAGATGGAAGATGACTGTCATCTTTATATTCAGCTTATATATTTCTTATTCTTCTTACGCTCAGAAAATACTCCGCTCCACCCCCGATAAAGTTGCGAGTCGCTTTTCAGATTATGACATTATAGGGAAGAATAACATGGGACTTGTTGTACATTATTTCGGATCGAATGAAAGTGAAATTGTAATCTACGACGCGAACCTTAAGATATCAAACAGGAGAGAAATGCCCTTTAAATCTAAAGGCGTAAGTCTTGAAGGTATTGTGCTTCTGCCCGACAACATTTTATTGTTTTATACCACGAACAGTGAAACATATCAATATTTTAAACTCAAGGTATTAGATAACAGGTTGAATATTCCTAACGAAACTATTTTACTGGATTCGCTTCCTATGGCGAGCGTTGGCAACGGCAAGGTGTTTTATGTAAAAACTTCTCCTGATAAATCTAAGATACTAACCTTTAGTATACTGAAGAGTAAGGTCTCCTATTATGTGCGGTTCACCATTATGAGTGATTCCATAAGAGTATTGAACAGAAATTTATTTTCTATGACCGAAGGGAATAATATTGCTTTAAAATCCATCAAAATAAATAATGAAGGAAATGTTATTGCGTTACTGGGAAGTGGAAATGGAAATGCGGATGGTGATTACAATTTCGATAAGTATACTTCGATATCTTTTAACAGGTCAACTAATACAATTGCAGAGCAGGTATTGCAGGATCCTGATTATATTTTTAAAAATGTGATCAGCGAAGTAAGTACGCGAAGAAACTTTGCTTATATCGCCGCATGTTACAAGAACACGAAGAATAAAAATGATGTAGGTATATATTACCAGATCATCGACCTCAGGACGAACACAGTTTTGCTGAATTCTAAAATGCCGTTCAGCGATGAGATTTTACAAAGGTCGCAAACAGGTGAATTTAAAACATGGCAGGACAAGGCAGAGCTGGTTCGCCCAAAGCGTATTATTCCGCGCAGCGACGGAGGCTTTGTTCTCGTAACGGAAGGTGAATATAAATTTACAAGAGTAGAGCGTTTGCCGGTAAACACTTATGGTTACTACAATGCAACGCCATACACCTCCTCCGTAAAATATGTGGATCAGAATTATTACTATGACATCGGCGTGTTTTCTATCAACAATGACGGCACGCTGGACTGGCAAACGAATATGCCTAAATCGCAGGTTTCCGAAAATGACGACGGATATTTTTCCTCCTTTGCTTTTTTCGAGGTCGATAATGTGCTCAAATTTTTATACAATGAAGATTTCTATAACATCGGAAATTTTGTGGAATATAATGTAAATCCAAACGGGTTAACAAAAAGGCAAAGTGTGTTGAACACTGAAAAACAAAACGTGGTATTGGTGCCGCTTAAAGCAAAACAGCTGGATGCACATACGATCGTTTTTCCAAGCGAGCAAAAGCGTACCCTCCAATTTGTGATGTTTCAATATTAAACGTTTTACTTTTCTGTAAATATTGTAAATTTACTCGTGCTATCTTATTTTAAAACTCAACGATCTACTACCATATTTGTCTTCGTCCTTTTTTTTATCTTATTAAAAATTCCTTTTTTTATTTCTGCGAAACTGGTGCCGGTAGCGAATGTGCAGAATCTATGGAATGCGGTAGGCATACTATTGTCGGGCAGCATTTTCCTTAATTTTTTACTTGCACAGGTTTGTCTTTTATTACAGGCAATCGCTTTCAACTTTTTATTTCATAAAGCAAATTACCACGAAGGCAACAGCCTTATTCCGGGTGTTTATTTTGTATTGGTAACGTCTTTAATTCCGCAATTCAATGAATTCACTGTTTACATAATTCTTGGCTTTATTTTATTGTGGATGTTCCAAACTTTACTGCTCATCACTATAAAAGAAAGTACGCGTTTTGAATGTTTTAACCTTGGCTTCACCGGCGGTTTATTGGTGATCCTCAACGCGCATTTTATTTTATTTATTCCATTCCTGTTGGCGATGTTATTCGTGATGAAGCCATTCCGGTTTAACGAATACCTGATGTTGTTGTTCGGAATACTTTGCCCGGTTTACCTGGCGCTGAGCGTTAGTTACCTTTCAGATCTTACGCTAAATATCGGTGCGTTTTCTCTTTCCAAATTTCACTTCTTCCGTTTTCAAAGAAATGTTTTCCATGCAATTGATTTTATTCTAACGGCTGCATATCTCTTATTTGGTTTTATCAGCCTTCGTGGCATCATGTATTCAACAGGTTTCAAAAGAAGAAAAAATATCAATATGCTCATCTTTTTCTTTATCGGAATGGTGACAACCGTATTATTTTGCGGCGATCTCGATGAAACAGCTTTTATGCTGCTTGCTATTCCTGTAAGTATCTTCCTGTCGTTGTTTATGTTAAGAATTCGTAAAAAGAAGTTGGGCGAAATACTGAATGCTATCTTTGTCGTAACTATATTTATATTGAATCTTATAAGGATATTTAAATAAACCCGTCTAAACCAAGAGATATGAAATTCGGTATTGTAATCTTCCCAGGCTCCAACTGTGATCAGGATATTATTCATGTTTGCAGGGAAGTGATGCAATGTGAAACCCGCATTTTGTGGCACAAAGATACTTCATTACAGGATCTGACAACAGACGATTGTATCATGCTACCCGGTGGTTTTTCTTATGGAGATTATTTGCGCTGCGGTGCGATAGCGCGATTTTCGCCGATCATGGAAAAAGTAATTGAGCATGCGAATAACGGCGGATATGTTTGGGGAATATGTAATGGCTTTCAGATCTTATGTGAAAGTCATTTGCTGCCCGGCGCACTTTTGCAAAATAAAGATCAATCATTTATTTGTCAAAATCAATATTTAATTCCGGTGACAAATAATTCAGCTATTACAAAAAGCCTGGATCTTAAGGAACCCTTGAAGATCCCGATCGCGCATGGAGAAGGAAGATATTACGCTGCCCCTGAAGTGATGAAAGAATTAAAAGCGAACGACCAGGTATTATTTAAATATTGTGATGAGAACGGAAATATAGATGATGCTTCCAATCCAAATGGCGCGATAGAAAATATTGCGGGCATCTGTAATAAGAACCGGAATGTATTTGCGATGATGCCGCACCCGGAAAGAGCCTCAGAAGATATTTTGAGTAACACGGATGGAAAGAAATTATTTGAATCTCTTTTAAATTTAGTTGTTGCATAATTTTTTTGCATGAAAAAGTATCGGCAGTTTCTTTTTAAATTATTTTTTCTAAGCGTCTTGTGGATGATATCTTTTTCATCCCAGGCAGCATTCCAGGAACATCTTTCCTGGAAGAGTGAAATTGAAAAGATCAGCGAAACAGAATTTAAAGTAAAGATCATTTGTTCACTGGATGATGACTGGCATGTCTATTCTCAATTTACAGACCCGGGCGGACCATTGCCGACAGAATTTCGATTTGAAAAAAATAAAGACATTGAACTCGTTGGAAAAACTGAAGAAATAGGAAAGATCAAAAAAGAATTTGATGAATTGTTTGGAGTTAACGTGGCTTCTTATTCCGACCAGGTAACCTTTGTGCAAAGAGTAAAGATTAAAAATTCGGATGCAATTTTAAAAGGAGAATTCGACGGACAGGTGTGCAAGGATGAAGTAGGCTGTATGCCGATGGGACCTGAAAAATTCGCGATCTCTTTTAATGGCAAAGCAATACAAACTTCAGTTCCCGCAGTTAAAGAAACTGTTCCCGGCGTTCAGCTTTCTGCGCCAATTACCGATACACATGCGGTTGCATCCGTTGAGAAGCTTCTAAAATCCATAGACAGGTTTGACACCATGTATGCTAACAATTCGTGCAGTGTAAAGCCTGAGAAAAAAGATAAAAGTTACTGGTGGATATTCATAGCAGGATTTTTAGGCGGCTTGCTTGCCCTGCTTACTCCCTGTGTATTTCCTATGGTTCCCCTTACCGTAAGTTTTTTTACGAAAGGTGGAAAAGACAGAAAACAAGGGATCCGAAAAGCGCTGATCTACGGTGTTTCTATAATCGTGATTTATGTATTGCTCGGAATTATTATCACCGGAACATTCGGCTCTGATGCATTAAATGCAATGTCGACGAATATCTGGTTCAACCTTTTATTTTTTATTGTCTTTGTATTTTTTGCATTTTCGTTTTTCGGTTATTACGAAATTACGCTTCCATCTTCGTGGGCAAACAGGTCTGATGAGTTGTCGAGCCGCGGTGGAAATATCGGCATCTTCTTTATGGCGTTTACATTGGCACTCGTTTCTTTCTCCTGCACCGGTCCGATCATCGGAACATTATTAGTGCAGGCAGCAACAGGCGGCGGACCTACGCTATTACATCATATTCCATTAAAGCCATTGCTGGGTATGTTTGGATTTTCACTTGCGCTTGCATTGCCGTTTACTTTATTTGCATTGTTTCCGCAGTGGCTGCAATCACTGCCAAAGTCAGGCGGCTGGCTGAATACCGTAAAAGTTATTTTAGGATTTTTAGAGCTTGCATTAGCATTTAAATTTTTATCCGTTGTAGATCTTACACAAAACTGGGGATTATTCCGCATTGAAATATTTTTAGGAATATGGATACTCATCTTTACATTCATGGCAGTTTATTGTTTTGGATTGATAAGATTTCCGCATGATAATCCGAAAGAAAAACCGGGGAAGACAAGGTTATTTGTTGGAGTGGTATCCGCGGCATTTGTATTTTATTTGCTCACCGGTTTTTCATACAAGCCATTGAAATTATTAAGCGGTCTCGCGCCGCCGGC
>JAQBNI010000083.1 GCA_028288625.1 Bacteroidota bacterium
GAATGTGTTTGAAACCGCCGCGTCATCCTGAACTTGTTTCAGGATCTTTTCCTTATGCGTATACGAAGACGTCATTCTCGCGAAAGCGGGAATCTCACGAATTTAGTAGAATGCTGATATAAGCTGTAAATGTGTTTGAAGAATACGCCATCCGAGAACTTAATTTTACATTTCGGATCCCAAATCAAGTTTGGGATGCCTTCGATATACGAGGGATGACGGCTTCGCCGTCATCCCTCGTTGGTATACTTCATCCTGAACTTGATTCAGGATCTAAAAAGTACTTTTCTTATCTCAAATGATGGACGATTATTTTTTCGTAGCTTAGATTAAAATTAAATTATGCTAAACAGGTACAGTACAGATTGGGGGTTATTCATCATTCGCGTCAGCATAGGCTTATTGTTTATTTATTTCGGTTATTCGAAAGTAATAGGCGGAAGGGAGATGTGGGCGAATGTCGGAAGTGCAATGAAAACAATCCATATAAATTTCGGATATACTTATTGGGGATTGATGGCAACGATCGCTGAGTTTGTTGGCGGCATTTGCCTTGTGTTGGGTTTTTTATTTCGCCCGGCGCTCGCAATGATGGTATTTACGATGTTTATTGCCGTATGGTCGATGCATTCCGGTGGCAAATCGCTGGGTGAACTTGCTTTCCCACTTTTGTGCGGCTTGGTTTTTGTGGGCTTGTTTATTGCCGGACCAGGGAAGTATGCGCTGAAGATTACGAGGAGATAATTGCAATGTGTGTATGTGCTGTTAGGAACTATAAATAGTTTTATACAGATTAATTGCTTCAGATAGTGCCGCTTCGTTTTTTAATAAGTCATAGCAACTACTTGCCATCAATGTTGTACATAACAATACAAAATGAATATTATGTTCAATTTTGTCTTTTTTTAATTCTCTTGTGAAATCATAAGAAAACCAACCTGCGTGTTCATACTTACTAAAGAAAATCCACAAATCATATGCATCAACAATATGCCTTCTCCATCCATTTTGATTTTCTGATTTTAAAAATGTTTGAAATATTAGTTTGTTAGTTGGTATTTTATCTTTGATTTCTGAACCGTATTTTCGAATATAAGCATGAATAGTATTTTCCTCCGAATATTTTTTCTTTATTGTTTCATATTCTTCTTCACTTAATTTTCCAGATTCTTTTTGGATTTCAATATATGAATCCATTTTTTTTAAATCTGCATGCAAATTCGAATATAGTTTTGATATTAATTCTTCTTCATTTCCTGATTCTAAAATCATAAACCCAGTAAGAATAAAATCACTTAATAAATTTCTTGAAATAAGTCCTATCGCATGATCATGCCTTACCACGTTATTTTTTATCAGGACATCTAATGACACTAAATTGTTTTCAATTCTTTCTAATACGTGATGAAAGGTAAATTCAAGAGGAAATTCTAAATTCTGTTTTTTGTTATTATTCTCTACAGAAATAATTATTTCTAAAAGATTGTTTATTATTTGTTGAATGGTCATCTATTATTGCACAAACGGTATATTATCCAACGGGTGGTGGTGGCGGAACAGCTCCTAATATTTGTTCCAACTCAGGTAATGCCGAAGCAGCCACCCAGTTTGCTTGTCCTGCTTTCCAAACTAAAGTATCTCTGGTAATTTGTCCGCTCTGTGCCATTTGCGTTAACTGCGGTACATCAAACGGTCCGGTTTGCTTACCGTTTACTGCAATAAATATCTGCATCACAGGCGGAGGCGTGTTGCTTTGTCCTGATCCGAATGCTGAGTTGTTGATGAGGTTTCCCATGCCCATGCCCACAAATGTACTTGCCATGCCACCGCTTTCCGCAGCCTTCTCCACGCCTTGCGCAACCTTCCATTGTGTCAGTTTCTGCATGTCAATTTTATCCAAACGCGAAAGTTCAAAGATTTCTTTCTTCACTTCATCCGGCATAGAAATATTTTCAACTAAAATGGAAGTCACTTTCAATCCGTAACCATCAAAATCATCAGATAATTTTTCTGCAGCAAATTTTGAAAACTCCTCGAGGTTGGAAGCAAATTGTTCAATGCGCAAATTGCTTTCCGCAATTACATCAGTGAGCTTGGTGACAATTAAAGTTCTTAATTGCCCGTCGATCTGGTCTGTCGTAAAATCTCCTGATGTACCAACGATCTCTCTTATAAATTTTGCGCCATCTGTAATACGGAAAGAAAAATTTCCGAACGCGCGTATCTCGATCATTCCAAAACGCGGATCGCTTAAGGTGATTGGATTCTTCGTTCCCCATTTCTGATCCGTAAACTGTTTCGTGTTCACATAAAAAACATCCACTTTAAAGGGAGAATTAAAACCATACTTCCATCCTTTCAAAGTAGTCAATATGGGCATGTTCGCCGTCGTCAATTCATACCGTCCCGGCTGATAAACATCTGCTAATTTTCCTTCATCTAAAAAAACAGCAACCTGCGATTCTCGAACTGTTAGCTGTGCGCCATTCTTAATTTCATTCTGATATCGCGGGAATTTCCACACCAGCGTATCCTGCGTGTTATCTGTCCATTCGATAATGTCAATGAATTCATTTTTCAGCTTATCCCAGAGTCCCATGATGGTTTATTTATGATACAATTTATTAAAATTAAGTCGTTTGCAAAAAGTAAAACTATTTATTTTGAATTATAGTTCCTGTCATATAAAAATAATGAAAGCGGAAGGAATAATTCTGATTTACTTACTTACTTTTGGCTTTCAACGCTTTACTTATGAAAACAACTCCGCTTGCTGATACACACATTGCCTTAGGCGCCAAGATGGTTGACTTTGCAGGCTTCTATATGCCTGTCCGTTATTCTTCCGATCTCGACGAACATCATTGCGTGCGAAATAATGTTGGCATGTTTGATGTTTCGCACATGGGGGAATTTATTTTAAAGGGAGAGAAGGCAGCTGATCTTTTACAAAAAATTGTTTCGAACGATGTCTCGAAATTAGAAAGAGGACAAGCGATGTATGCATATTTACCTAATGAAGAAGGTGGAATTGTGGATGATCTTTTGGTATATCATTTGGAAGATGGAAATTTTTTATGCGTGGTGAACGCGGGAAATATTGAAAAAGATTGGAATTGGTTTAATCAGCACAATACAGAAAATGTTGAAATGCATAATATTTCTGATGATACCGCTTTGCTTGCTATCCAGGGGCCGAAAGCCGCTGAGGCTTTACAAAGTTTGACAGATGTTGATTTAAGTTCGATTCCATATTATAGATTTAAAAGGGGCGCTTTTGCAGGCGTTCACAATGTAATTATTTCTGCAACAGGATATACCGGCGCGGGCGGTTTTGAATTATATTTTAATAAAGATCACGCCGTGGAAGTATGGAATAAAATTATGGAAGCAGGAAAGCCTTTTGGTTTGCAACCAATAGGTTTGGGTGCGCGCGATACATTGCGACTCGAGAAAGGTTTTTGTTTGTATGGAAATGATATTAACGATGTGACTTCACCGCTGGAAGCAGGATTGGGCTGGGTGACAAAATTCAATAAAGATTTTATCGGGAAAGATATCCTGCAAAAACAAAAAGCGGAAGGATTAAAACAAAAGCTGGTTGGATTTTCAATGGTCGATCGCGGTATTCCGCGACATGATTATATCATAAAAGATGAAAGTGGAAATGCGATCGGGAAAGTTACATCGGGAACACAATCACCTTCACTCGGATACGGAGTTGGCTTGGGATATGTAGATATTCCTCATTCACCGGTCGATTCAGAAATTTACATTGACATCCGCGGAAAATTATTGAAAGCAAAAGTTGTAAAACTACCTTTCTTATAAATCATGCGATGGATCTTTTGCACGATGATCATTTTTATTTCCTGCACTAAAGGAAATTATGTCAAATTTTGATTCTTTAACATCTCCTCTAAACATTGTTCTCTTCTATGTGTTTATTTTGCAGTATGAAAATTCCTTTGCGTCATTATTTATCTTTGTTTCCCTTATTATTTATAGTTTTCAATTTTGCAATCGCGCAAACACCTGTGTATAATCTCGATCAATTCCAGGAAAGAATTCAGAAAAAAAATGACACGCTGTATGTAGTAAATCTCTGGGCAACGTGGTGCAAGCCATGTGTGGAAGAACTGCCTTACTTTCAAAGTGCATCTGCATCATTTTCACAACAGCCTGTAAAAATTATTCTTGCCAGCCAGGATATGAAAACTAAAACGGTACAGGTCGCTGACTTCCTGAAAAAAAATAATTACTCTTCAGAAACATTTATTTTATCTGCAGGAAATCCAAATGTATGGATAAATAAAATCGAACCGAAATGGTCAGGCACAATTCCGGTCACACTTTTATATAAGAACGGTAAGAAGATTTATTTCCATGAAGGCGATTATCCTGACGCGGAAACTCTGAAAAAAATTATTCAATCAAAACTAAAATAACAAAAGATGAAAAAATTATGGTTCACATTGCTGGCATTAGTAGTTACAACAGCAATTTTTGCTGAAGAGGGTTATAAACCGGGCTCAACTGCGACAGATTTTAAATTAAAGAATGTAGATGGAAAAACCATTTCGCTCTCGGATTACCAGGCTGCTAAAGGCTTTATCGTTACTTTCACGTGCAATCATTGTCCGTATGCAGTAGCTTACGAAGACAGAATTATAGCGCTCGATAAAAAATACGCAGATAAAGGTTATCCTGTAATTGCGATCAATCCCAACAGCGTTGCAAAAGTACCGGAAGACAGTTATGCAAACATGCAGGACCGCGCGAAATCAAAAAGTTTTCCTTTCCCTTATTTATATGATGAAACGCAGGAGATCGCAAAAATATATGGCGCGATGAAAACACCTCATGTTTATGTTTTGAAGAAAGAGGGTAAAAAACTTTCCGTGAAATATATCGGCGCGATAGATGATAATTACGAAGATGTATCTGCTGTGAAAGAAAAATATGTGGAAGAAGCTGTTGATGCATTGCTGGCGAACAAGCCGGTAAAAACAACCAGCACGAAAGCAATCGGATGTTCTATCAAGTGGAAATAATCGCTAACTACAGATTCCATCGCTTAAAGCGATGGAATCTATTTAAAAAACAAACCGGCTTAATTGCCGGTTTTTTTATTTTCCATGGGTTGTAAATCAGGTTCTGTGTAATTCAATCTTGCGTGTGTGGACAATAAAAGATCTTTGGTATAATATTCAAAAGGGAAATTTTTATGGGAATACGATGAAGATAGCAACATGCGGAATAATTCTTCAGTTGATAAATTCTTATCTGTGCTGCCAAGAAATTCATCAATTGCCCATATCCAGAATTGGTGATGGTTTCGTGGTAACCTGTAGTTTCCGTATTTTCTCCTCCCGTTGCTAAATTGTATTTCTTAATGTTAGTGCGGATCTTATTAAATGCAGCTTCACTTTCCAAATTTAAAACATAGTACAAGCCTGTCGCTAAATGGGCTTCATATGTCCACAGTGCTTTTGGCAAAGTTTCATTTTCAAATTCTTCAGCTAAAGTTCGTATGTTACTGAAATCACTCAATTATTTTATTTCTCCTTTCAAAAAATTCACAAGCTCCCTTACATATTCTTTGGAGAAATTAAATTCAACACCTGCTGCGGCATATATTTGTGGAATTGTTTTTGTGTATCCCAGCGACAATGCATTTTTGTAATCGCTGATCGCCTTCTCCTTGTTTTGCCTGTAGTTGCGCCACACCGCGATCGCGCCTAATTGTGCAATGCCATATTCGATATAATAAAATGGCACTTCAAAAAGATGAAGCTGCCTGTGCCACATTGTTTTTCTGAAATCTTCATAGCCCGTCCATTCCACTTCACCGCTTGTTAACTCCTTGTGTAGCTCCAGCCATTTATTTTCTCTCTCTTCACTTGTATGTTGTGGATGAGTATATATCCAATGTTGAAATTTATCGATCAGAGCGATCCATGGCAGCATGCTGATAATTCCTTCGAGATGCGTTTGTATAGCACGATCCTTATCTGCTTCATTATAAAATGCATTTAATCCATCGAACGTCATCAGCTCCATGCTCATCGACGCGAGTTCAGCAGTCTCAGAAGAAATATCCTGGTCGAAATTGTACGGAAGCTTTCGCATTAAAAAAGAATGCACCGCATGACCTGCTTCATGCACCATGGTTTCCACATCTCGATGTGTTCCCGCAGCATTCATAAAAATAAACGGCACACCAATTTCAGGAAGGGTCATGTTATATCCTCCCGGCGCTTTTCCTTTTCTCGAATTCAGATCGAGATATTTCATGTTGTTCATGATGGAAATACATTCTGCAAAAAATATATCTGAATTATTTAAACAAGCAACAGACTTTTCCACCAGTTCTTCCTGTGTTGTAAAAGGTTTTAGCGCCGGTAAATTTTCCGGATCCACATCGAGATCATACGGAAATAAAGTTTCCACTTTTAACTGTGCTTTTCTCTTTTCAAGAATTTTTTTCACCAATGGAATGACTTCCGTTTTGATCGTTTCGTGAAACTGCTCGCATGCTTCCACATCATAATCAAACCTGCCTAATTCGGCAAACATATAATCGCGGAAATTTTCAAAGCCTGCATTTAATGCGATCTGGTGACGGATCTGTACGAGTTCTGAAAACAATTGATTTAATTTTTCCCTGTCCTGTAATCTCCGGTTATTTGTTTTTTCAAAAATTGTTTTTCTCAGTTCGCGATTTTCATTTTGAAGAAAAACAGAAGCTTGCGGCAAGGTGTATTCCTTTCCCTCATGCTCGATCGTCATAGCGCCGATAATTGTGCCGTATTCCTGTGCCTTCAGCTGTGTTTGCTGTGCGAGTGGGATATTCTCTTCGCGAAAGATCTGCAGCTGTGTTTTTAAATTGCGCAAATAAATAAAGAAACGCTGCTGGTCCAATTCTTTAACAAAAGGACTTGCAGCAATTTTTTTATTCAACTCATTTGTAACCGACATCCATTTCGGTGTGATCGTTTGAATAAAATCTTCATACGCCTTTGTGTATTCGTTATTTTCCGTGTCGCAGGTTTGTCGTATATATCTCCAGCGATATTCTTCATCTACAACGGCATCAGTTTCGCTGCGATCAGAAATCCATTTCAACAAGTCGTCTTTATTTTCTATGGATCTTGAAGAGAGTTCATTGTAATAGGTTTCAATATCTTCCCACGTATTTACAGTTAAATTTTCCGCAAGGTAATTTCTTTTATTCCTCGTGATGGTATTTGTTGTCATGCTGATTTAATTTATTTCACCCCAAAACATGGTGAAGTGCTCAATCGGTTTTTATAACAGCGGCTGTCCTTCTTTTGTTTCTGCTGAAGTGTCTTCAGTAGCTTCTGTAGTGTCAGGTTTTTTAAGCACATCGGTTTCATCCAGTATCAAAAACCATTTGATCAGTTTTTTGATATCGGAAATATTTACGCGGTCTCTGTCAAACGTGGGAAGTATACTTCCCAAATAATTTCTCAAAATATCGTTGGATGAATTCGGATCAACAGGAGTGTTGGTTGCTTTTTGATTCTTCATTTCAAGCATCACATCCAATAAAGGCACTGTATCTTCGTCCGTATAAATTGCAATATTTTCAAGAGGTGAAAACATATGCTGCCTGTTGGAATAAAACTTTTTGTTTTCTCCATTCAGGTCGCTCAATATTAACCCGTCGTTCCTGTTCGCAACTAATCTCTTTAGTCCGGAAACACCTGTAACGCCAATTATTTCTTTGAATTCCATTTCATTAATTTTCGCCAAAATTAGGGAATTGTAATTGAAAAGTTCCGGAAAATATGTTAATGGCAGAAGTTATTCAAGAACGGTAACTTTTCCTGTATAAGCCAGCGATTCATTATTGTGTTCGCCGTGCAATTTAATGACATACATTCCCGGCGGAAAATTTTCACCGACTGAAATAAATTCCGAATTGCCCGGAAATTCACTATGAAATTTTTCTTTCCCGACAATATCAAAAATGGTTACATCCCATTTTTTAGTAGTGATATCTTTCGGAGTTTGTATATAAAAATTCCCTTTTGAAGGATTTGGAAAAATTCCAAGATTTGAAGAAATAATATTTTCGCGGATACCGGTCGTACGTTCATTACAATCAATGAGGCTGTAACAAAAATGGGCAATGTGATTTTTTGTGCTGTCGAGAACGACCGGGTTTAAGACAAACCCCAACGGGTTTCGAGTAAACAGCGCCTGCAAGTTCAACCCATTCTCACTTCCGAGGAACGGCACATGTCCGTATCCCACCCATGTTTCCAGTTCGCAGCGGAAACCCAAATTCTGACATCTCTGGTTAATTAAATAACTGCCCATCAGCTTTGGCAAAGACGGAATATGAAACGGGTTGTCATATTTAAAAGGAACGATCGCGTCGGCAGTTCCGTGTTGTAACAATAATGCGGGATATGTTCTGCCCGGCAAGATCCAGTTGGTATCTAAGATTGCGCCGGATACCCCGATCATGCCGAGCACATGCGCTCCGCAATACCTGTTATTCAATAAAGCCTGCGAATTTGGTTCCACCTGTAGTGCCCACTGCTGGTACCTCTCGGGCATCCAGCTAATACTATCGAGGAATAATGCATGGAGAAAACTAACCGCCCCGGCGGAAACTCCTCCGACAATTACTTTCTCCTTATCTATTTTATAAGGATTGCCAAAATTTACCGTTGTGTCGACAATGCTGCAGGTTGCATCACGCGTATCAATTAATGCACGGCATACTGCTTTCACCATATTCTCTTCCACCAGTAAAGAAAATGGACTTGGCTCTTCTCTATATTCAATAGATATCACTACATATCCGCGCTCAACAAGATCAATAGCGAGCTCTACAATGTCCGGACTTTTCTGGTCGAGCAGATCAATATAACCTCCACCATGCGCTAAAACAACTGCGGGTCTGTTTGTTGCCGTATCATTCTTTGGTAAATAAACATCGTAAGCTAAATTCTGCCAGATACCGTCGCTGCGCTGCTTTCTTGCATACACAACATTATTGATCAGCGTAAAATCATTGAAAACTTTATTCTTATATCTGCCGTTAAAACAATCGGTAGCTTTTGATGGACTAGAAAAAATGGAAAGGAATAATAGCGTGTAAAGAATTCTTTTCATCCTGTAGCGTTTAATTAAATTTAGGAAGATTCCTTATACTATTCAACAAAACGGCGCCAATTATACATTCTTATCTTTTGTATATCTTTGAATTTCGATGCAGTTTAAATTATATTCACCCTTTCAGCCTGCCGGCGATCAACCGACTGCCATTCAGCAGCTGTGTGATGGAATTGAACAGAAAGAAAAATTTCAGATCCTGCTCGGCGTAACAGGTTCGGGTAAAACATTTACCATGGCAAATGTGATTGAGCGAACGCAGAGACCAACGCTGGTGCTGACACACAACAAAACCCTCGTCGCACAATTGTATACGGAGTTCAAAGAATTCTTTCCGGATAATAAAGTAGAATATTTTGTTTCGTATTATGATTACTACCAACCCGAAGCCTATGTTCCGGTAACGGATACGTACATTGAAAAAGATCTTTCTATCAATAAAGAAATAGAAAAGCTGCGCTTAAGCACCACCACATCCTTAATGAGTGGCAGGCGCGATGTGATCGTTGTCGCTTCTGTTTCGTGTATCTATGGTTTGGGAAATCCCGCGGAATATAAAAACCAGATCATCCGCATCAGCAAGGGACAAACCGTGAGCAGGAATACATTGCTGTTTGATATGGTGAGCATTTTATACTCGCGCACTACTGCAGATTTTCAGCGTGGAAATTTTCGTGTGATCGGCGATAACGTGGAGGTTTTCCTGGCATATGCAGATTTCGCTTATCGTATTACTTTTTGGGGAGATGAAGTGGAGGAACTGGAATCATTCGATCCTGCTACCGGAAAGAAAATAGATAAAATGAAGGATATCGCCATCTTTCCTGCAAACATATACATTGCACCCCGCACACAACTACCTACGATCATTAACGAGATCCAGGATGAATTAAAAGCGCAGATGGATTATTATGTATCTATTGGAAAATTAGTCGAATCAAAACGACTGGAAGAGCGCGTGAATTTTGATTTGGAAATGATCCGTGAATTGGGTTATTGCAACGGCATCGAAAATTACTCACGTTTTTTTGACAGGAGAAGACCCGGTGATCGCCCGTTTTGTTTGCTGGATTATTTTCCCGAAGATTATATGCTGGTCGTGGATGAAAGTCATGTTACTATTCCGCAGGTTGGCGGTATGTATGGGGGCGACAGAAGCCGCAAACAAAATTTGGTGGAGTATGGATTTCGCTTGCCATCCGCAATGGATAACCGCCCGTTGAATTTTAATGAATTTGAATCATTGGTAAATCAAACTGTATACGTTTCTGCAACACCCGGCGATTATGAATTAATGCAAACCGAAGGTGAATTTGTAGAACAGGTTGTTCGTCCGACGGGTTTGCTCGAACCGCCGATCGATGTGCGACCAAGCGTTAACCAGATCGATGATCTGTTGGATGAGATCCATAAAAGAATTAAGGCGAATGAGCGCGTACTGGTGACAACGCTGACAAAAAGAATGTCTGAAGAGCTTTCAAAATATTTGACCAAGCTCCACATCAAATGCAAATACCTCCACAGCGAGATCGATACGATGGAGCGCGTGGAAATCATCCAGGGATTGCGGCTTGGTGATTTTGACGTGCTGATTGGTGTAAATTTATTGCGCGAAGGTTTGGATATTCCTGAAGTGAGTCTCGTTGCGATTTTAGATGCAGACAAAGAAGGCTTTCTGCGCAACACGCGCGCGCTTACGCAAACTGCAGGCAGGGCGGCACGGAATGCAAATGGCTTGGTTATCTTTTATGGTGATGTGATGACAGTGTCGATGAAGCAAACGATAGAAGAAACAAATCGTCGACGTGAAAAACAAGTGGCATTTAACATTAAACACAATATCACTCCTAAAACCATTTTTAAAAGCAAGGAAGATATTTTACATCGCGCATCTATTCTCGATATTCGAAATTTCGAAACACGCGAGGACAGGAAATATAAAGAGCAGGTAGAAAAAATGGATTTTGCCGCTGAAGAAGAAACCGCTTATATGACGCATGATCAAATGGAAAAGAAAGTGGAGAAATTAAAGAAGGCGATGCAGAAGGCGGCGCACCAAATGGATTTTATGGAAGCTGCACGCTTAAGAGATGAAATGTTTAAATTGCAGGAGCGATTAAAATAAATTTTTAACCACATAGATAAATGAAAGAATGAAAACAATACTCATCACCGGCGCTACTTCCGGTCTTGGATTCGAAGCAGCGAAGCAATTGTCAAAACAGCAGCATGAGATCATCGTGTTGTGCAGGAGTAAAGAAAATGGAGAAAGAACCATCAGCGAACTCGCTGCCGCTTCAGGCAATAAGAAATTTCATGTATACACGGCTAACCTCTCTTCGCAAAAATCCATTGAGCAGGCTTCCAAACAAATTAAAAATGATTTTGGAAAGATAGATGTGCTGTTGAATAATGCAGGTGGTGTATTTTCAGATTTCCAGCTGTCTGAAGATGGTATTGAAATGACGATGGCAAATAATCACTTCAATTATTTCTGGACCACTTATTATTTATTCGATCTTTTAAAAAATGAAGGGGGCAGGATTGTAAATGTTGCAAGCGATTCGCATTACAGGGCAAAGAAGATGGATGTCGAAACCTTTTACAAGAACAAGAGCCATTTCGTTCTGACTGCTTATGAACGATCCAAATTAGCAAACGTGCTTTTCACTTATTCGCTTGCAGAAAAAGCAAAGCAATATAATATTACGGTCAATGCATTGCACCCTGGCTTTGTGTACACGCCGATAGGCGGGAAAACTGAAAATAAGTTTTACGCCGCCGTGTGGAATGCATTTTCGAAAGCATTTGCCCTGACTGTTGAGAAGGGCGCAAGTTCTCACGTGTATTTAGCCGGCAGCCAGGAAGTAAAAGATACTACTGCATCCTATTTCCATAATTGCAAGGCAAAAACATCTTCCTGTATATCTTACGATAAAGACGTGCAGGAAAACTTGTGGAGGGAATCTGAACGGGTAAGCGGGCTTAAATTTTTATAGTCCGGCATATTTATAGTCCGGCATAATACAAAAGCAAAACCCGATGTCATTGAATGACATCGGGTTTATTGTTTTCGTCGCAGTGATGCGATTACTTTCTCTTAGCTGCTGCTTTCTTAGCTGGAGCTTTCTTAGCTGCTGCTTTCTTAGCCGGAGCTTTCTTAGCTGCTGCTTTCTTAGCCGGAGCTTTCTTAGCTGCTGCTTTCTTAGGAGCTGCTGCTTTCTTAGCTGGAGCTTTTTTTGCGCTTGCTGTTTTCTTTGCCATTGCTTTAAAGTTTTGTTTTTTGTTTCATTTTAAACAGTCGAAACTTTTCTGTCAGAGAATTTCATTTTTTTTATGCAGATCGAAACTCTCCTTTAACTATTCTGCAATATAAAAGTAATACATTATTCATTTTATACAATACTAGAGTTATTCATATTTGTTGATAATTGTGGATAACAGTAAAAACGTTTTTTATAGCATAAAGTTGTTTGAAAAAATATTCTTTGCATTCATCGTTTCAAAAAATATTCATTCTCTTTTTTTATTACCGCAAGAATATTTTTATAAATGTTGAATGCTTCAAACTATCAGCAAATGCTATACTCCTCAAGCAATTAAAAATAATTACTTCTTTTTTTAAAAAATTATTCGCTAATTGTAAATCATCTCACAAACATTTTTATAAAGAGATCTTGCATAAAATTTCATTGCTCTTCGATCAGGAATATCGGCGAAAAAAAATTTTAAAAGACCCGATTTGTGCAGAAATAAACAAAAAGCGTGTCATTTGGAAGTCATCCGGGTTGTCTCTTTAAGTGCATTTATACGCGTATCAAAGAACATTCAGAATAATTATTCATCAGATAATTATTGCAATTCACGCTTACATTTTTATAAAAATTATCTTGTTTCATATTCTCGCTTGATACTATTTCTTATCTTTCGAATGAATTCAGCAGCGTGGTAAACAACTTAAAATTTCTTTTCTGTATAGCGATAACATTATTGTTATCCGCGTGCTCTTCATGTAAAAAAGAAAAAGGAAATCCCGCGATCTCCGGTTATGACGATATAAGAGAGTCATATAAAATGCTTCCCAGCGAACAGCAGACCGTTATCGACGCAGTATATCGATGGAATGCGGCACATGATACACTGAGTTTGGACAGTCTTGAAAATTTTTACAGCGATCCGGTCTTGTTTTTTAAAAAGAGAATTCCGCGAAAGTCCGTGATCGATACAAAAAAATATAAGATCAGGCATGCAATCGCTTATAAAGAAAGAATTATAGGGAGAATTGGAATTTATGCTTCTGATACCGGTGATTATAAATGTGAGTTCCTGAAGCTCGTGACGATCAACAACAGACCAAATGTTTACCACTCTTATCTTGTTTTCAAAAGACAGGTGGATAGCACGTGGCGAATTATTGTGGAAAGCGATAAGGAAGCAGATATGCAGCCGGAGTTGGTTCCGCTATTCCAGAAATTCGAGGAAAGCGAAAGTTTGTCGTCAGGAGATTTTAACGGAGATGGTACCAAGGAAGATCTTATCGTTATCAAACCGGAAAAAGATACGAGCGGAAAATATCATTCAACAGAAACTAAAATATCTTTTACCAATCTCAATCTGCCTGAAATAGTACTTCCAAATTGTGTGGGTGTAAATGTGTTGAATGAAAATGATGTAGATGGAGATGGGTCCGATGATTTTTCTATCGTCATAAAAAAGCCGGATGGAAATGTGGGCGATGTAATTCTGTATAGCTTTAAGCGCGGCAGGTGGATCGAGCTGGCAAAATTCAAAGCGCCATCAGACGAAGTGTTTGCCTCGCGTCAAAACCTTATTGAATTTGCGGGAAGCGGAAACATAAAGATCCGGACACTGGAAAAAACTCCGGACAGCAGGGATACCTTAGTTATAAAAATGATCAGCACCTGGTAATGTATATTCCAAAACACTTTGAACAAAACGATCACAAGAAAAGCATTGCATTTATGCAGGCGTACAATTTTGCTGTCGTTGTTTCCATCAAAGAAAATATTCCCATTGCCACGCATTTGCCGTTTATCATTGAAGAAAGGAATAAAGACTTGGTGCTGATTGCACATCTAAGCCGCGCAAATGAGCAATGGAAAACTTTTGCCGGTCAGGATGTGCTGGTAATTTTCAGCGAGCCTCATGCATACATTTCTCCATCCTTATATGAAAGGCAACAAAATGTACCTACCTGGAATTACGTTGCCGTGCATGCTTATGGTAAAGTCAGCATCATCAATGAACCCGAAAAAGAAATTGAGTTACTTGAAAAAATGATGGTGGCTTTCGATGCTGCTTATCTCGAACAATGGAAAACCCTCGATCCTGGTTATAAAGAAAATTTACGAAAGGGAATTGTAGCCTTTGAGATAATAGTCCATGACCTTCAGGGAAAAGAAAAGCTCAGTCAGAACAAAACACAGAGCGAACGTGTTAACATTGCGCACCATCTTGAAGAAACCGGCGATCAACTAAAGATCGCTTTGGCGAAACTGATGAAAGAATAACTTTTACGCCGTAAACATCAATCGCATTTTTTAAAAAATATTGCGGTTTTTATTATTTTTGAAAATATGTCGTGGTATCATAAAAAATCGATCTACCAGATCTTCCCCCGCTCATTTTATGATAGCAACGGAGATGGCATTGGAGATCTGATAGGCATCATTCAGAAATTAGATTACATTAAGGATATGGGTTTTGAGACGATCTGGATCTCCCCGTTTTATACGAGCCCGCAAAAAGATTTTGGTTACGATATTTCAGATTATTACAACGTTTCTCCCGAGTACGGAACACTGCGTGATCTTGAGCAATTGATCATAGAGGCGCATGCGCGTGAGATCCGTGTTGTTTTTGATATCGTAATGAATCATACCTCGGATCAGCATCCGTGGTTTTTGGAATCCAAATCCTCGCGCGACAATCCGAAAGCAGATTGGTATATCTGGCGCGATAAGCCAACCAACTGGAAAAGCATTATCGGACCAAAGGGCTGGCATTACTGCAAGGAACGCAATCAATATTATTTTGCATCATTTTTTCCTTTTCAACCGGATCTTAATTTCTGGAACCCGGAAGTAAAGAAAACGATGTTCGATGTATGCCGCTTCTGGCTAAGTGAAGGCGTTGATGGCTTTCGTCTCGATATTTTTAACTGCATTATAAAAGATAAAGAATTCAGGGATAATCCATTTGATCCTTTTCACCTCGTCCCTACAAAAGAACATCCGGGTGGTTTTTTCCAGATCAGGAAATATTCATTAAACCAGCCGGAAAATTTTGTACTTGCAAAGGAGTTGAGGAAGGTCGCAGATGAGTTTAACGGTCCACCGCGCTTGCTGGTAGGAGAAGTTTTCGGTTCGCATAAAACCATCCGCAAATATTTAGGAGAACAGGACGGGTTACACCTCGTGTTTCTGTTCGATATCCTTTTCTATAAATTCAGCGCGAAATTTTTCCGGAAAAAGATCCTCGAATACGAACATTATTATCCGTTGCCACATGTGCCAACCGTAGTATTCAGTAATCATGATCAGCTTCGAAGCATTGGAATCATTAATGGCAATATGGAAAAAGCAAAATTGCTTGCGCTCACTCAATACATGATGCGATGCATTCCTATAGTTTATTATGGCGAGGAGATCGGAATGACAAGCGGAGATATCCCATTGAAAGAAGCGCGTGATTATTTGCCAAAATTTTTCAACTGGGTTCCCCAGTTTGTTGCAGATTTACTTCCCGTAGCTTTAAACCGGGACGTTAGCAGGACGCCCATGCAATGGAACACGAATAAAAATGCAGGCTTCTCAGCGGCAGATACCACATGGCTTCCTGTAAATAAAGATGTGGAAGACCGCAATGTTGCGGAGCAGCTTTTGGATAAAGATTCTTTGTTGTATGTGTACAGAGCGTTGAACCGCTTGCGCAGAGACCATGAATCTATTCAAAGCGGAACTATAGAAGTCATTCAAACAGGGAACGATAACATCCTTGCGTTTACACGCACTTTCGAAGATGAAAAGCTGCTCATCTTACTGAACTTCAGTAAATCAAAAATCAAAAACACGCTTACAGAAACTGTAAAGGAAGTATTGTATGCTTTAAAAGCAGAGGTTACGGATTCATCTGAATGCATATTACAGGGTTATGGCGGAATTGTTTTAAAGATCTGATAGATTTTTTATCTTTAACATGACGCCAATGTAGCTCAGATGGCTAGAGTGATTGATTCGTAATCAATAGGTCAGGGGTTCGATTCCCCTCATTGGCTCTTTCTTTTTTCCGTTGATATGCAAACTACTGATGAACATATAATAAATAAATTCCGAGAGATGATCGAAAAGCGTTATGAGTATACTGCTTTGAAACAACGCTTTGAAATTCCTTCAGCAATTACAGAAGATGTTGTTCTCGAAATAAAGAATTATTTTCTCAATACGATTTATCCGCAAGCTGCTGAGCGAAAAAAACTGGAAGCCGCATTTAAAGATCTCGCCGATTATGTGAGGTCACCAAAAAAGATCTGGGGCTTATTCGGCGACATGGCGCGAGCTCTGTTTAAATTCGGTCGCCATTTTATGCAGGCGATGCGTGCAGGAATAGATTCACTGAATTCATTTTTGGGCGCAAAGAAATTCGAACAATCGATGACGGACATTGCAAACAAAAACGGAATTGTGCCGCCCATGACGGATGCGGATTTTGAAGACACCTTATACCAGTTGCCACGCGAGGATATAGAAAAATTTATTAACGATGTAAAAAATTTATTTGACGCGATGGTGAATACCGTTCTCTTAAAAAAAACAATGGACATCCTGCAGCATGTTATTGAAACCATGGAGCGCAAGCCAGGCACTTTTCCAAAACAGGATGTGGATGGAATAAAATTAGGCAAGGAGCTTTTACAGCGCGGCTATTCGATCTTTTCCAAATACGATGACCCTACAAAGAAGGCAATCGTCGATTTTATTTATAAAAATGAAATGTGGTTCATTGACGAAGTTTACCGGAAAAAGGAAGGAAAATAATATTAAGAAACATTTACACTTCAAAGCACCGATTTTTTATAACTTCGTTGATTGTCTGAATAATCCGCGTAAAACTCTTAAATGGCTCGAAAAATAATTTACACAGATGACGCTCCCGAACCCATTGGTCCTTATTCACAGGCGATATACATTAATGGTATGCTGTTTATTTCCGGACAAGTTCCACTGGATCCTTTTTCAGGTGCATTGATCAATAGTGGCATTGAAGATGAAACCGAGCAGGTTATGCAAAATTTGAAATCCATATTGCAAGCTTCTGAAATGGATTTTTCCAATGTGGTGAAGTGCTCGATTTTTTTAAAAGACATGCTCGATTTTCCGAAGGTGAATGAAGTGTATGGAAAATATTTTAAAAGCAATCCACCCGCAAGAGAAACCGTGGAAGTAAGCGCACTTCCTAAAAATGCAAACATTGAAATCTCGTGTATTGCGATCCGCTAACCAATAAAAAACTCAAATGGTCAAAATATTTACATCTGCATTCTTATTATTTTTTTCTCTTGTGATTGCTTCCGCACAAACGGAAACAAAATCACCTGTCAACACCAGAACACAAATTGAATTGCCGCCTGTTGATTGCAAGCCCGCTAAAGACTCCTTAAAAAACAGGCTGGCGCGTGGAGAAATTAGTTTTTACAATCTTTCAACTTATCAAGCCGGTCAATATGATTTTATAACGATCAGCAAAAACCGGTATACTAAGGTTGCTTACCCGAGAGGATATCCTGCACCAAGTTTTATTTCCTGTTACAATAAAGACATTAAAAAAATTCTCGACTCTATTTATAAGGTGGACTTTTTTAAGAAAGCAGATTCTATCCTGAATAATTATGACAAAACAGGAAGGGGTTATTACAGCGCTGATTTTCCGGGCGGACCCGGTGCGATGCAAAAATTTTTAGAAAAGAATGTTTCATTGCCTAAAGATGCAAAAGCAGATAATGCAGATAAATTCGTCCGTGTATACTATTCTTTTCTTATTGACGAAAAGGGAAATCTCTCTGATATAAAATTATTAAAATCGAATTGCAAGGTTTGCGAAGATTCTGTTTTTGCCGCGATCAAAAAAATGCCTGCATTTAAGCCCGCGACAGAAGCCGGCGCTCCTAAAAAAATTAAATACATATTGCCTTACACTAAAATCTGAAACGCTTTCTGTTATGAAAGAATCAAACACGAAATCATTTAACGAGTACTTTCGGCAGATCGTTTTCTTCATCGTGTTGATGGCTTTAAGCTTTTTGATCTTTTTACAGGTCAAGTTTCTCATTCCGGGATTCCTTGGCTCTGTTACACTTTATGTATTGAACAGGAAAACTTTATTTCATCTTGTCTATCAGAAAAAATGGAACAGGTATCTCGCTACGATCTTATTAATTATTGTGGATGCGATAATTTTGCTGATCCCGTTTGGATTGGCTACTATTTTTTTGTTGCCGAAGCTTCATCATTTTTCGGACAATGCAAATGACCTGTTCCAGGGATTAAAAGAAATTGTGGCGCGCATCAATGAAAGTACCGGCATTGAGGTTGTTTCAGGAGAAAATCTGAACGATATGTCTGCGTTTATTGCATCTGCATTTCCCGATCTGCTCGGCTCGGCATTAAACGGTGTGGCTAATACTGTCTTTGTTTTTTTCCTGTTATTTTTTATGATGACGAATGCACAAAAAATGGAGTTCATCTTGCTGAAATTTATTCCGCTGAATCACGAAAATAAAAGGCTTGTAACTTCTGAAACAAAAAACATTGTGACTTCTTATGCTATTGGAATTCCCGCACTGTCATTGGCGCAGGGATTTTTTGCCGTGATCGGTTATAAGATATTTGGCATTAAAGATCCGTTGCTTTGGGGTTTCATCACGTGCGTATGCTCTATTATTCCAATTGTAGGTTCGGGGTTGATATGGATCCCGCTGGTCGGATATTTATATTCTCATGGACATCATGATGCAGCTTTCGGACTTGCAATATATTGTTTCGTGGTTGTGATCAAAGTCGACAATGTTTTGCGATTAATTTTATTAAAGGCATTTGCAGATATACATCCGCTGATCACTTTGTTCGGCGTGATCACCGGTTTGAAATTGTTTGGTTTTATCGGGCTGATCTTTGGTCCGCTGCTGGTCTCTTATCTGTTATTATTGATACGCATTTTCGTAAATGAATTTGCGGAACATGCAAAAACAGAATAATTTATTTCAAATTCTCTTTTAAAAGCGAGGTGACTTCCACATGCTTGTTGAGCAGCATTGCATGTGTACCATCTTTTACCGGTATCGCATTTCTTATATTCCTGTATGGAAACATGTCATCCTTTGTGCCGTGTATATGAATAATATCTTTACGGTGATCTATATCGCCCTTCCATTTAACAATCGCATTTACACACCAGTATAAAAAATCCCGATCGTTATTTTTTGCCATGCTTACGACGGTTTCACGCAAGCCGGGAATGCGTGTGATCTCCTTTTTAAACAATGAGCCAAATTGTATAAAGCCAATAAAACCTGCTCCGGGAAGCAGCTTATGCAAATGTGTAATTTTCATTTGCTTTAAAATGAACGGCATCTCTTTACGGTTTTTTACAGAGGACACCAGCACTACTTTTTGAGGGTGAATATGTTTGATCAATTCCATCGTCATTATTCCTCCCATAGAGTTTGCTACAATGTGGAATGGCTGTGAAGTGTCAATTAACGGAATAAATTTCTTCGCGTACGTTTCCATCGTATCGTGTTGATCGTGTTTTGGAAACGGGAGGTATGTAGAATTAGGAATATGCACAAGCTGATATTTAAACAATCGCTCGTCAGATGCAATTCCGCCGATAAAATATGTTTTAGGTGTGTGCACGTGCGAATTTAAATATATTTTCTCTCACGTGATATTAAAGTTAGTTATCAGAACTGGAAATAAATAAATGAACTGCTGCTTTCCTGGCTCCAGATCAGCAGTAATAATATAATGCTCCAGAGAATTCCTAATAGCCACCATGGTAATTTTTCAGCAACGGTCAGCACGCGTGTATTTCGCATCATCCAGTGAAAAGCAACCATCAAAATAACAATAACGGATACTTTATAGATACTTAAGGTGGTGACGATCACCGCTCCGTCTTTTACAGAGGAGAACATCGATATCAGCATTCTTCTTGCGGAAACAAAATCCGGCGCGCGGAAAAATACCCACGTCACATTGATGAAGAAAAAAGTGATCATCGCCAAAATAAAATTGGGGAAGGTTTTGTCTTTTACAGGACCGGCAACATAAGCATCATTCTTAGTGCCTTCTGGTGCGGTTTTTGGTTTGCGCAAATCTCGAATAATTTTTTCTACCCATAAATAAAAACCATGCAACGCTCCCCAAACTACAAATGTCCAGTTGGCGCCATGCCACAATCCACCGAGCAGCATCGTGATCATTAAGTTGATATACGTTTTAAATCTTCCGTGCTTGTTTCCACCTAAGGGTATATACAGGTAGTCGCGCAACCAGGAAGATAAAGTAATATGCCATCTTCTCCAGAAATCGGAAAAACCAACAGCTGCATATGGATAAACAAAATTTTCGGGCAATACAAATCCAAGACACCCGGCAACGCCGATCGCGCACGTGGAGTATCCTGCAAAGTCAAAAAATATTTGCCCCGAGAATGCAAGCACGCCCATCCATGCATCGAGGGTATTTAATGCTTGTTTCGAATTAAAGACATCGTTTGCAACTACGGACAACATGCTGTCGGCTAAAACCACTTTCATAAATAATCCAAGCGACAATAAAAATAAACCTTGCAATAATTGTTTTCGTGTTGCAGAGTGAGGTGTTTCAAATTGCGGAACAAGTTGTGGCGGACGAACAATTGGTCCGGCAACAAGGTGAGGAAAGAAAGTAACGAACAAAGAAAAATCAAGCATGGACTTTACGGGTTCGCTTCTTCTTTTATACATATCAATGGTATAACACAGCGTAGTGAAGGTGTAAAAAGAAATCCCTGCAGGTAAAATTATATTTGGTTTTGCAGGATGAAAATTTGCGCCCAGCAAATTGATAAGGTGTGTAAAGTTCTCGAGTAAAAAACCTCCGTACTTAAAAAAAGAAAGCATGCCGAGGTTTCCGATCAGGCTCACAATTAACAACACTCTTCTCTTGTGCTTATTTTGCTGCGTGTACAACGCCCTTCCAACAAAGAAATCTACAACAGTTGAAAGCCATAGAAGCAATATAAATGGTGGATTCCATGCCGCATAAAAAATATAACTTGCAATCAACAGGTTTATTTTTTTTGTTTTCCATGACAACGGGAGGTTGTGCAATACCAAGATCACAATAAAAAAAGCGATGAATGTATACGAGTTAAATACCATAAAATATAAGTTTATGTTTGATGGTGAATTTTATTATTGATTTGTTCCTGAAAATTTCCAGCCTTTTTCTCCGAGTATTCGAACGAAATTTTGTGTAAATACAATTGCCTGCTGTTGACTTAAGTGAGAAAATTCAGGGCATTCAAAATGTGCGATCTCCGGATAATCTGAAAAATGTATTCCGTCGCATTTGGTAGTTAGCAATAACCTGTTCCAATATTTTTCTTTTGGGTAACCCATAGTTTCACCCATTAAAAATGGACCGCTCGACGGGGTGCGTACAAAAATTACTTGTCCTCCTCTTGCTTTTATTTTATCAACTGAAACTTTTACGGAATTAAGAAGTGAATCCAGTTTCACTCCTGATATCGGAGGTTCCTTACTCATTTTTGCAAAAAAAGCCCAGATACCTTTTACCTGGTTTTGTTGTAGGGTGTCTTTTAAAAAATTATCCGTCATGTATTCCTGGCGGTTAAATTTTGATCTTCCGAAATCAGGAGGAAACATAGGAAATTCAAAAACACCCGGCCGGTTCGGAATTCTTAAACTTTGTAATTGCGCATTTAGAGAAAGTCTATCCTTGTCAAGAAACACCAGCTGCGATTCTAAAAGATGGTCGAGCACGAAACTTGCTTTTTGCGCAGGTGTTTCATCTTTATAATATTTAAGCGCTGTTTCAGTTCTTTCAAAAACATTCGGAGCCGTATTAAAAAATAAAACTTCAGTCACATCAATAATAAGGTTTCCTTTAAAATTTTTATCCGCTGCGAGATTTCTTAAAATAGACAGGGGAGAACTTCCGACACAAGCCAACTGAATGGGATGATTATGTGTAAGGCTTTCCCATGTTTTAGTATCCAGGTCAAATTTTATTCTGGATGAACCAATAAAAACTGTAGAATTGTTTTGGTCTTTACACACTTTGTGTCGTTGATGCGTCCATAATGGTCCGCCATCATCATATGAATTATCAAAACCCTTGCTGCGAACATACAGTTCCCAGCTAAAAACAGAAGTGGTCACCAGGATCAGCATAAGAATCCCGGCTTTTGCAAATGAAGAGGAAGTCATTGGAAAAAAATTTATAATTCACAATAGAAATAACTATCACACATTAAAGATAGTTATTACGTGTTAAAAAGATTAATTGACTTATTGGAAGGGTGTGGATACAAATATCTGCATGGTTGAATTCAATCTAAAATTATTTATAGTATTGAATAGTAAATTGGGCTTGGTGCAATGTACCCGTGATAAATTGGACCAAAGTATCCGAATATTGTGTGTATTCAAAATCCTCCTCGGTTTGCAATGAACCGTCTGGATTAAAATATTCCAATTTTGTTATTAGCCTGTCAGATTGCTTAGCGGGGTTGTAAAAATCGAGGTATTGAAATTCTGGGCCGAACAAATAAACATGGGAAAGTGGCTTTCGGGTCCCTTCTTTATAGGCTTTACTGGCATCATACGTAATCTTAACGCTATCTGCATAAATTAATTCGGTTGGTGAGTTATACCAATATGCTTTATACGCGCTAATTTGATTTCCTGAATAAATAATATTTTTTAAATAAAGCCAGTTCGACTGAATAGAATCGATATTATGAACATTGTTTCTTTTATAAATATAAAACCGGGGCGGATCACCCGGGGATGAATACGAAACTGATCTTTCTAAATACCCGTCCCCATTTATTACATGTGCTTCTGACAAATATGGCGCTCCCAACCTGTCATCATATTTATTAATAAACAGCGTATCCCCCTTCCGGCTTAATGCATAATAATACTGGAACCTGGCGGTAAAAAAAGGAGCACCTTTTTCTATTACATGTATAGTGTCCAATTCATGGCTGCTATTATATGTATATCGAAACAAGTAGGCTGTATCATTTACAACAGTATCCATTATCAATAATGTTTTTATTTTTCCGGAAAGCAGAGAAGATGAAATTTTATTTGATTCATCCTCTTTTTGGCAGGAATAAACCAATAGAACAAATACAAGCAAAGGGAAAGTTCTCATTCGGAATCTTTATTAAAAGTAATTAAATTTTATTTATTTAATACTTATAATTATCCGCCCAATCCTGCTTTCTTTGAAATCTCCATCATCCTGTCGATCGGAACTTTTGCTTTCAATCTTAATTCTTCATTCATTAATAATTCAGGAAGCTCGTACTTTAAGCAGAGATAAATTTTTTCGAGCGTATTTAATTTCATATGCGGACAGTCGTTGCAGGCGCAGCTGTTATTTGGAGGCGCCGGAATAAAGGTCTTATGTGGTGAACCCTCCTGCATTTTGTGTAAAATACCTGTTTCTGTGGCTACAATGTACTCCTGCGCATCATCCGTCATTGTAAATTTTAATAAACCTGTTGTGGAGCCTATATAATCTGCAATATTGAGAATAGCAGTTTCACATTCCGGGTGTGCAATTAATTTTGCATTGGGATTTTTTTCCTTTAAATGCATTATTTTTTCAAGGGAAAATATTTCATGCACCATACATGCGCCATCCCACAAAACCATATCGCGGTTTAATTTTTTAACCAGGTATGTTCCGAGATTTTTATCCGGCGCAAAAATAATTCCCTGGTCTTTCGGAATGGCGTTGACAATAAATTCAGCATTGGAACTGGTGCAGATATAATCACTCATTGCCTTGATTTCCGCACTGCAATTGATGTAGGAAATTACAGCGTATCCCGGAAATTTTTTCTTGAATTCGGCAAACTCCTCCGGGAGACAACCGTCCGCAAGTGAACAACCGGCACGCAGATCGGGTAAAATAACTTTCTTGGTGGGATTAAGAATTTTTGCAGTTTCTGCCATGAAGTGAACGCCGGCAAATAAAATAATATCCGCAGTGGTGCTTTGAGCTTTTTGTGCAAGCTGGAGACTGTCGCCAATAAAATCAGCAATATCCTGAATATCAGCTTCCTGGTAGTAATGAGCGAGCAATACGGCATTTTTTTCTTTTTTTAAATTTTCAATAGCAGCGAAAAGATCCAAGGTCGGATCAACTTCGAAATCCAAATATCCGATTTTATTTAGGTTTTTTATTTTTTCCTGAATGTCCGTCATAGTATTATATAATATAAACTTTTAAAAATCTTTTTTTATTACTATTTATTACAATGTGAATTAGGTGTACAAAATTACAGTTTAAGATGGTTCAATTTAGATTTAATTGTTATAAGATATGGTTATCAACACGTCAGTAACATTATTTAATTTATAAACTATTCATCCTTCCCTTATAGTTTGTTATACTTTCGACTTCATTTCATAAGATAACAAACGGAACATCACATTTCGTTCATTAGTTTATCCATACTTCTTTGTTTGTAATTTTTAATGCCGGAAAATGTGATTTAGTTCCACTTTAATGTGCTTAGTTTTAGTATAAGTCGTGTTGCTCGTGGAGATATTATTACAGTCCTTTTAAAAGCTGTGTACAAGTTTTCTTATGAACATCATCCCACACTTTCATGAATTTGTACACATTACTTTTTGTTGGAAACAGATATAATAAAATAAGGCTGTTTCAGCCAAAGTTCACACAGCTGTGTATAAGATTATTTTCAGAGATAAAGCTTGTGAAACGCGATATATTGTTCCACATGAGGAGTTACAAAAAAGCGTATTGGCTGTTTATTTTTAATTCTTTTTCTTATTTCTGTAGATGAAATATCAAATAGCGGTAAACGAAACAATTTAAAGTTTGAGTTTTTCTTACTGTGAACTGTCGATTGTGGACCGTCGACACTTCTATTATAAACGATCACCTTAAAATTCTCCCTGATCCATGTCGCTTCTTTCCATGAATCAAATTCTACCACAAGGTCCTCTCCTATTATTATATGAAAGTTGGCTTTTTTGTGCAACCGTTCTAATTCTTTTAAAGTTTGATGAGTATATGATGGCTTAGACAGGCTGAATTCAACATCCGATACTTTTAAATACGGCGTATTTTGTACAGCGAGTTTAGTCATTTCCAGCCGGTGCGTTTCATCTATAAGGTCTTCTGTTTTTTTAAAGGGATTTTGCGGTGATACAATAAACCACACATTATCCAATCCTGCTGCTTCCCGGATATAGGTTGCTGCCAGCAAGTGACCAACATGTATAGGATTAAACGATCCGAAAAACAAACCAACGTTCACACTATATAATTATGGATGAATAAATTTCCTCTATCTTTTGATTCATTAAAGTTACATCAAATTGTTGCACGTATTCAAATGCATTTTTATTAATTGCATCGGATAAATTTTCATCCGACAAAACCAACTCAATTTTTTCTATTGCATCGTTAATATTTCCTGATTCATAAATCATTCCATTACGCGCATTTGTGATGATATCTTTTATACTACCGGCATTTGTTGTAACCACCGGCACTTTTGCAGCCATGGATTCCAGTAACACCAATCCAAAGCCTTCATTTAAAGATGTAAATAAAAAGAGATCCAGATCAGATAATATTTCAGGAATGTCATTTCTGAATCCCAGGAAATAAATATCAGTATAGAGTTTTAGGTTTGCAAACTTTTCTTTTTGCTTTCCATCACCAATGATAACAAATACAATATCCTTTCGTTGACCAAGCATTTTATTTGCAACAGCTACAAACTCAGCCACATTTTTTTCTTTTTCCAAAGAAGTAACTATACCAACTATTTTCTTTTCACCAGGAATATTTAATTCTTTGTGCAGGTAATTTTTAATTTCTGTCGATCTGAATTTTTGAACATCTATTCCTGGATGGACAACACTTAATTCTTTTTCTTTCACTACAGCCATCATTGTTTTCTTCACCTCATCGCTTACACAAATGATACGCTGTATTTTATTGTAGCGATATTTCCATTTTGAATGGACAGAAAAATTTACATGCCGGTGTATAACAGCAGGCACATTCATTCCTAATAAGTTTGCAATAATGTAGGTGTTGATCGCGTGACTATCATGAAGATGGAGAAGATCGAAACCGAGCTGCCCACATATTTTTTTTAATGCCCGGGCTGCACTAATATTTATACCTAGGCTTTTTTTATAGGTAAATATTTTTTCTTTTAGGTGAGTGTTTCTTTTTTCAAGCTCTGAATTTTCAGGGCAGAATAAATACTTATCAAATTTATCTGATCGATAGTTGAGCATATGATTTACCTGCTGCTCCCCGCCCCGCCATATCTTATTGCTGTTGAGGTGTAAGATTTTCATGTAAGCTCATTTTAATTCCCCAGCCGGTAAGTAATAGAAATATGCATTCTCCAAATAATGTTCCCAAAATCACATCCCAAACAGAGATGATCACCAGTGATAAATACACATTGAAGAAGAGATAATTTTTATTTTGTATGAAATAAATCAACGGATATAAATAACAAAGTAATACTACTGTACCGAAAAAAATTCCAAAGCAACAGATCACATAAATATAAAGACTGTGTGGTCTATAGTAATTTTCGGTTTGTACATGAGGATAATTTACTTTATAAATACTGTTACACTTATCCTCTATATTTCCTATCCCACATCCGAACCATGGATTTTCTTTTATAAGCTGCAGTCCTATTTTAATAGAATACATTCTCCGGCTGTCAGAATAAAACTGAGACTCTGTTTTATTTATGCGGAATTGCGAGAGATCATACATGGTGTAATTCAATTTATCTTTTAAAGTATCAGATAATTTGTAAGACACAAAGAGAATTACAGAAAGCAGAACAGGCAACAACAGAATAAATTTCCTTTGTTTTTTATTTTTCCATAAAAGGATGATAAAATAAACGAGTAAAAATAAGTAGAGTGTGATGATGCCTGTGCGAACAGCGAACAAGTGTATAAAAACAAACAACCACAGGGTGATGATAAGGGTGAATATTTTCTTTCCTACAGGATCTGTTTTTTTAAGATCATTGATCAGCAACAGGATACTTACACTGATCAACCAGGAAATTTCCACATGATTTATT
>JAQBNI010000127.1 GCA_028288625.1 Bacteroidota bacterium
CTGATGGACAATTGATCGGGCGTATTCTCAGAAAAATATTGAATTAAATTTTTCAGGAAGTCATAGATGAGTTGCTGCGAAACGTGTGATAAGTTGTCGGGAATATTAAAATTATAGTGCGTATCCACATGGTATTGCTGTTTATATTCCTCGATCATATCCTTGATCGCTACCTGTACGCCGAACTTTTTTAATGTCGGCGGCAAAAGTGTATGTGAAAATCTACGGATGGAGGAACAAATGTAATCGATCTCGCGTGTAATATTTTTTAATGTCGTGGCTTCTTTTTTATCTGCTGTTTTTATTGCAGACATTTTCATTTTCACCGCAGACATCATAATTCCTATACCGTCGTGCAGTTCACGTCCTACGCGCGTCCGCTCGTTTTGTTGACCTTCGATCAATGAAAAATTATTGTGCGCATTAATGATACTGACCTCTTTTTTCAGCCGTTCATTATTTTTTATGATCTGCAGAACCCTGTAAACTGTTGATGCGCAAATGATCGTTGCAATAATAAATGCATTCGAGTAAGTATATATCTGTCCCAGGTAAACACCTAAGATATCGCTGCCAAATTCCGGTTGCGGGTAGAAAAGAAAAAAGGAAAAGGAAATAAAATACAACATGGTAAATAATACCAGCGAACGTTCGTTGATATTGAAATAAACAAAAATAAAAGTAATGACCACGGTAGACAGGCAAACGATCGCAAAAATATTCTGAATAATAATAAATGTATATTGCGCCGGAGAGCTTAATAACCCCACCAGCAGCGAAACAAATATCAACAGCAATCCGAAATAAATAAAGTAACGGAGTACATTTTGCAGTATCGGCATGCGAATCCTGTTCTTTATGAATCCACGTAAAAATAAAATGGATGTAATGAGATAAATGGAAAGCATGATCTTTTTCAGGAACAGATCCAATGCCGGATGATCAGGCCATAATAATTCATACCCTAAATTATTTTTTACAAACAGGTAAAAAATCCCTGCAAGAAGGTACAGCAGGTAGTAGTAATAATTACGCGCGTTTAGAAACCATGTAAGCAGTATGCAAATAAAAGTATACAGGATCAAAATCCCGTAAAACACGCCTCGTGTAAGCTCCAGTGCCTGGGTGCGCGTCATCTTCGCATCTTTTTTCCAGATCAGCATTTCAGGGTTTAAATAATTATGGATGTCATTTTTATGAAAATGAAAAATGATGCTGTCTGTTTTTTTCGGACCAACGTCGAATGGAAATACAATATTACGATCATAGTAAATACGCTGGCTTAATTTCTTGGAAACAAAAAAATAATGCCGCAACAGGTTATGGTCTTCGAATTGCTTTACATTGATCTTATCTATTTGCTGTATCGGAATTTCGAGTAAGATCTGCTGCGTTTTTTCAGACGCATTCTTTATAACCAGCAAATAGGAAAGTGTATCTTTTTTATTGATATTGATCAGGTACTTTGCTACCGGTTGACAGCGTGTAGATTCACTGACAATAAAAACTTTATCCTTCGCAAACAAGAACGGCGTAATAAAAAGAAAAAATAATATGACGTAATATTTTCTCAGGTAATATCTTTTAATGACATGATCAAATGTATGCTGGAACCTCTTTTTTCATTGGAGAGTACATAAAAATTTCCATTGAGGCTGTTCATCCTCGATTCAATATTCATGAGCCCGATGCCGCTGCTATCTTTGGTGTTTCCCGAAAAGCCAATCCCGTCATCGCTGATCTTTATCTGCAATGCTTTATTATCTTTTACTGCAGAAATGGTAACATTTTCAGCATTGGCGTGCTTTAGAATATTATTTGAAATTTCCTGGAGTATGCGGTATAAATTAATATTCGCAACAGGCGATAATTGCAGCTGCTCCGGGATCTTATTAAAATCATATACAATTTTAATTTCGCTGAACAACTTATCCGTAGCCGTAGTGATCAGTTCAACCAGCTTCATTTCCTGCATATCCGGCGCTACATAATTACTCGTAATGTCCAGCACATCCTGTAACGTTTTCTCTATGTCATTTAAAACTGCGGGAAGAACTTTATGCTCCTGTGTCTTCTGGTAAAAAGATGAGAGTGATTTTTTAAGGTGACTGATATCCCTCGAAATTGTAAGACCTATTTCTCGTGAAATTTTTTCCCTCTCTTCTTCCTGTCCTAACACAAAAGTATTGATATTCCTTTTTTGTAAAAATTCAAGTCGCCTGGTGGAAAGATTATTCTGACGGATAAGATTATGATAATTGATCGCGATAAAAATGGTTACAATAAATATCTCGAGCATCGTGATAAAATAATTCAGCTGCGGCACAAAAATATTGCTGTCAAACAATTTGAAATTATCGAGATAGTTCAGCGATTTGACCATACCAAATTCATTATTGATAAATAAGATCCAGTTTAAGATATGGAATAGCATGCCAATGAGCACCCACATTGTTTCACGTCTGCCGGACTCCACATATGTATAAATACTTAAGCCGATAACGGTGAAGCCATAAATAAGAAATAAACTGCTGATCAGGAAATAAAAGCTATCCGGGTATAAATAGCCATAGGAACTGTTATAGATCTGCACTAAAAATAAGAGAAAGAAAAGAATAAGGATAGAAACCAGGATCTTTATAATAACCCCCGAAAAATTATTTTTAAATCTTACAGCGAAAAAAGTCCTGGTAAAAGAAAGGTGCGCCGTGAGATAACCCAGAACAGCAAAGCGCGAAATATATTTTTGTACAGTAGCGGAATAAAACCAGATAAACTGGTTGCCTGTCCCGCTATATTGAAAGAACAGCAGGAGCATAAAGAAATTAATGCTTAAATAAATAATGAAAAAATTACTCTTGCTGAAAATATAAAAGCAGATCAGCAGCAGCAGGTACATAAACAGTATCCCGTAAAATATACCGATAAAAAAATTATCATGGTTGGTCGTTTTTATGAATGCATTTTCATTAGATAACTTCACCCGGAAATTTAATGCCTGCCATTGTTTAAAAACTTTTATGTGGACAAGCCTTGTCTCCTTGCCGTGCAGTAGTAACGGGTAAACGAAATTGATGTGCTTATAAGTTCTTTCCGTAAAACGCTTATAGTCCCCAAGCATTGTAACTTTAGCGCTATCCGTGATCATTATTTTATCGATAACAGGATTAATGATACTTAAGTATAATTGCTGATCATGGGAAAAATTATTCCGGAGGACTACATCTATTTGAACATCTTTATGCGGTGGTGGATTGCTGTCTGAAAGTGCATTGTAAATTTCAGTTGAAGTAAACTTGCGGTCAATTATAATTTCTTTTGAAAAAACATTCAGTACCTGAAGGCAAAAAAAAAGAATTAATATGTAATTTTTTTTATACTTCATTTTAGTTGTTCCAGTTCTTCGCGCAATTTCTTTGTCATTCCTTTTATCACTTCAGCATAAGAATGATCGATCATTTTATAAAATTCTTTTTCAGAAAATTCACCATTGTATCCTACTGTGTTCCAGTATTTTTTATTCATATGATAGCCCGGCTGTACGCTTTCGTACCTTTCACGCAATTCTATAGCAGTTTCAGGATCGCATTTTATGTTTACAGATATTTCCGCCTCGTTTATATTGGTCAGCAGGAACATCTTTCCCATTACCTTGAACACCAGTGTTTCTTCATCAAAAGGAAAATTTTCGGTTACACCTTTTTTCGACAGGCAATACTCACGGATATCTTCTAAATGCATCTATTGTATTTTTTCATTTATATTTGCTGCTGCATTACTGCTTAAAAATAATACATTAATGATAAACAAAGACACAGTTCATGAGGCAGCGAATAATATTGCCGTAAAATACGACATCTTATTAACTGCATTTAATGATATCACGCTGTGTGCAAAGGAGTATTTTGAGAAAAGAATGTTTAAGGATCTTTTTCTCCGTCAGCAGGAACGCTATCACTTGTACGGCAAATATGTAAAGGAAGTCTATAGTAAAACGGAAGAGCTCTTAGGAGATAACGTATATAGCCTGGAGTATTGGAAAGAAATCAAAACAGAATTTACGTCAATAGTAAAAGACAAGCCGCACCGGCTGAATTCCGAAACATTTTATAATTCTATTACACGTAAAGTTTTTGTCGACAAAAGTTTTAACCCCGATATCGAATATTTCGATTACACGGATTACAAAGCGATGCCAAAATATGACCAGGAAATTTTTGATGTTATTGAATGTTCCCATTTTTCAAAAGTAGCGATCAAGCAGATCCTACAGTATTTTAAATTCAATGTTCCGTTTGAAGATATCGATCGCGATGCCCAAAATATTTTTGATGAAATGGCGCCGACAATTATTCATCAGAAATCAAATTTATTTTTAGACCGTATAGAAATTCTTAAACCCGTTTTTTACAGGAACCGCGGTGCCTTTCTGGTAGGTAGACTTTTCTATAAGAACTGGTCGATGCCGATCGTCATACCTTTATTAAATGAAGAGAACGGTTTGTTTGTAGATTCCGTGATCTATATTCCTGCGGAGATCAGTATTATTTTCAGCTTCACACGCGCATCTTTTTTCGTGTTTACAAAATACCCGGCACAGCTGATCGATTACCTGAAGGCAATGCTCACCCATAAAACAGTAGGAGAGCTGTATGATTCGATTGGCTATTACCGGCACGGGAAAACCATTTTATACCGCGACCTCATGAATTACATTCACAACCACGACGATAAATTTATTATTGCACCTGGAGTGAAGGGGATGGTGATGGCAGTATTTACACTGAATTATTACAACTTCGTTTTCAAGATCATCAGGGATAAATTTGAAGCGCCGAAAAATTGCACGCGCGAATATGTGATCAAGAAATATGAAGAAGTGGAGATCAATGATAGGGTAGGGCGGATGGCATATGCGCACCTATTTGAGAATCTCGAATTTCCACGGCATTTGTTTACGTTCGAGCTTATACAAGAGCTCCAGGATTCGTGCAAGGAAACCGTCACGTTTAAAGGCGATAAAGTACTGATCAAGCATGTATATATAGAAAGGCGGATGATCCCGTTGAATATTTATTTGAAAGAACAGGCTAACCCGATAGATGCATGCCGGGTTATTTTAGATTACGGTTTTTGTGTGAAAGAATTGGCTGCAGCAAATATTTTTCCAGGCGATTTATTACTAAAAAATTTCGGCGTAACGCGGCACGGACGGGTAATTTTTTATGATTACGATGAGATTGGAAAAGTAACGGATCTTCGATTCAGAAGAATTCCGCAGCAGCATGAAGAAGACGAAATGCGCGGAAATTTTGATATGATCACTGCTGAACCGAACGATATTTTCCCCGAAGAATTCCAGGCGTTTATGGCGCCGGACGGACCGATAGGCGAGATCTTCCTGGCGGAACACAATGAAATTTTTGACCCCAAATACTGGCGGGATATTCAAAAGCGTATTGAAGCGGGAGAATATCTCAAGTTTTACGCGTACGATCAATACAAGAGATTCAAAATAAAATCTTAGCAATCAGATGGCAATTCACTAATGGTTTATATGTGATTCTGATTATCTTTATCCATGAAAAATTTTATACTTTTTTTATTCGCCCTGGCTTTATTTTCCTGTAAAAAAACGGAGCTTCCTGCTGAACTACGTATTAAGATTGCAAAATATTACAGAAATGATTCCCTGATGGGACAGGCGGAGTATGGATATAATACCGTCACTGGCTTGCTGGAAACCGAGAGAATTCAATTGAATATCAACAATTATTTTGTTCAGCATACTTATAATTATATGAACGATTCCATCGAGATCGACGAAAATATGTTCAACGGCGTGGATACTGTCCGGAATCTCGTTGTGTTATATATCACCGGTACAAATCACCTTGTCAGCAAAATCAATGTGTTCAGTAAGCCTTTTTTGGTGCTCACGGCGCAAAGGAATTATGTGTATGATGGAAGTAGTCATCTGACGCAAATTAACCGGTTTGCCACAAAGGAACTCTATGATTTTCTATTTACAGGTGGCGATCTTTCTTCTTACAAAATTTTATCTCCGGGAATTCTGACAGGAACAGATACGACACAATTTGATCTTACATACACGACAAAAGCAACACAGCGCGGAATTAATTTCAATTCAGGAATTAATCCGGATGCAGTTCCCGGATTTATGGAAAATACTATAAATGTTGATCTTGCAGGATGTACTTTTAATACGGCAGCTAATTTAGTGTTAACCAGCCAGCAGGAAATTTTAGGACAAATTACTCCGGGCGGACAACCTGTTACAAGTTACAGTTACACTTTTGATAATCATGGAAGAGTGGAAAGCAAGATTTATTCAACCCAAACAGGAGGATTTCCAGCTACTGGTTATCGGACTGCTTATACGTATATGTAGAGTATCGATTCCGTCAAACCTACTTAACATAATATAAATTATAGGACAAAAGAATAAGCTATTTAGGTTAGAAGAGCAACTAAACCTTCTTTAAACAAATGATTATCTCATGCCTAGCTTCGTAAGTTCCGTTTCAAAAACCTGATCGAGTTGGTTTGGATAAAGATCTTTTGCAACGATTTTATTAGACGGGTCGAGAACGAAAATACCCGGCGTGCTTTCAAAATGATATTTTTTGTAATATTTGCTTTCGAGGTTCGGATCGCTGACATTGTGAAATGCCTCCGTGTGATATTTGCTTACAAAAGCTTTCCATTTTAGATCTTCTTTATCTACACAAAGCGCATAAACATCAACTTTTCCTTTCCAGCGGTCGACCAAAGCCTTCAAATGCGGCGTTTCTTCCTGACAATGGCTGCAATCCGGAGAAAACATAAACAGGATCTTAAGCGGCGTTTTCAGGTCGTACAGGCTTTCATATTCGCCATTTAAATTTTTGCAGGTCAGATTTTGACCGATCGTGCCTACCAAACTCGGACGCATATCATTTACTTTGGTCCGTATCCTCACTAATTCATATGGATTATCCTTAAACCAAGGCGTTGCATATTCATCCGTAAAGTATTGATCTGCAATATGTACAAGAACTTTATCAGCACCCATAAAAGTTGGTTTCTGGTAATGAATAGCTATCCAGTTTACAAGAAACTTAAAGCATTCCGGACATGATTTTGATTGTTCTATGATACGATCGGCATATTTGATCACAGAATCCGCGGTTTGTGGGATCAATTGAGTAATATAAGTTTTTAACTTGTTGGCTATCACCGGAGTTCTCACCAATTTTTCATCAGTTAAACTCGTATTATTCCAGTAAGAATCCCGGTACAGGATCATTTGTTGAACAGAGTCAAGACTTCCGTCCGGGTTTTTGGGATATTGAAGTTCGGGGTTCTGCCCTGCCAGTTTAAATTGTGTAAAAAAGGATGGGGCATGATTTTTTGCAAGATCCGCCAGGTAATCTTTTCTGTTCTTAAGCAATTTATCTTTTGCCGCTTGCAGGAAAATAGTTTTTGAGTGATCAGAAGCAAACTTTTTCAGCTCCGCGTCAATAGAATCCAGTCGGCTGTGAAATGTATTTTCATATTGAATATTTTCATAAAAAAGCTGGTTATCATCGCTTCCCGTAATCCTCATTTTACCAACTATATCAGAGGTATCCGTTTTCATTACAAACTGCTGGTCCTTATCCAGTAACAACTGGAAGAACCCTGTATTTGCCGGTAAAACAAAATAATATAAACCGCTTTTTACCAATTCCTTTTTTTCATAATGCGCTTTTTCTTTTACTGTTGGAAAGGAATCGAGCAGGTAATTGGCGGTTCCCAAAACGCCAAAAATTTTACCATAGCCATCGGGCATACCTTTCACTTCAAAGTCAATAGAAACCGGACTAGCGGTAAATGCCAACGCCGGAACTATCAGTAAAATAAGACAGAGTAACCTTTTTATATTCATAGCGGATTTAGTTTCGGCACAAAAATAAGCAAATATTGTGCCCTGCATAGGTTAAAGAAATTAAAATTTAAAGGCTAACCGCTTATAATTAATCGATTCATCTAACGGACATTCTTTACTTTTACACGATGAATATTTCACACGGTGATATCCTTAAAAATTTATCTATTGCCTCTTTGAATGAAATGCAGGAAGAAATGATCCTTGCATTTTCTATGAAGGACGATATTTTATTGCTCTCTCCAACCGGCAGCGGTAAAACGCTGGGGTTTTTGTTACCGCTATTAAATACACTTGATGCTTCTCTCAAAAAAGTCCAGGTACTTATTTTGGTGCCTTCACGTGAACTGGCATTACAGATCGAAACTGTTTTTAAAAGTATGAAAACACCCTTTAAGGTGAATTGCTGTTATGGAGGACATGATTTTAAGGTGGAAAGGAATAATTTACAAACGCCACCGGCAGTGATTGTGGGTACACCGGGCAGAATTGCAGATCATATTGATAAAAATACATTTGATACAGACGGAATTCATACCATTGTATTTGACGAATTTGATAAATCACTCGAATTTGGTTTCAGCAATGAAATGGAATACATCGTTAAACAGCTGAGATCAGTTAAAAGAAAAGTTTTAACCTCTGCCACGCAAGCCATTGAAATACCATCGTTTGTAAAAGCAAAAAATATTGCTCAATTAAATTTTCTGGGTGAAACCAATAAACCCGACCAGCTTACGGTGATGATCGTTATTTCTGATGATGTAGATAAGCTGAAGGTATTATTAAAACTGATTTCTTTTCTGGACACCTCTCCCACGATCATTTTTTGCAATCACCGCGAAGTAGTGGAACGTATCAGCGGACATTTAACGCAGAATAATATTGAGAATGACTGCTTTCACGGAAAACTGGACCAGGCAGACAGGGAAAAAGTACTGGCAAAATTCAGGAACGGCAGTACCAACATATTGATCACCACCGATCTGGCTTCACGAGGTTTAGACATCAACGAAGTAAAAAACATTATCCATTATCAAAAACCGTTGTCTGAAGAAATATTTATTCACCGCAACGGTAGAACAGCTCGCATGCATTCCACAGGTGATGCCTATATGATCCTGACTCAGAAGGAAGAACGACCGGATTATCTTCCTGAAGACATAGAAATACTGGAATTACCGGAAACCACTTCCCTGCCCAAAAAACCGCAATGGGCAACGCTCACATTCAGCAAGGGCAAGAAAGACAATATCAATAAAATGGATATCGTTGGGTTCTTATCCAAGGTTGGAAAGCTGAATAAAGATGAATTAGGATTAATTGAAGTGAAAGATTTTTTAGTCTATGCTGCTGTAAAGCAAGACAAGGTGAAAAGCGTACTCAGTTTAACTAAGGATCAGAAAATTAAGAACCGCGCCGTAAAAATTTCAGTTGAAGATTAAATGACGACGGTCGACAGTCCACTGTCCACGGTTTCTGACGTCTATAAATTTATCATGTATATCTTTTATTCAAACTTCTGCAGTAAAACTTTGCTGCAAACCATCCGTCGTCCGTGGACTGTCCACAGTTTCACTACATTGGAGGGTATTTAGAACGTTTTAGATCCCAAATCAAGTTTGGGATATTTTGAGTTTAGCGAGGGCGGCGAAGCCGCCCTCGCATT
>JAQBNI010000124.1 GCA_028288625.1 Bacteroidota bacterium
CTCTCTTCGTCAAAATCTTCCAGCGTTCCTGTTATTTTATTTCCATTCTTTAACACCACATCCACCATTTTGCTTTTTTGCTTCTCGAACTGCTGCTTTATTTTCAGCGGCTGATCCAAACCCGGAGAAGAAACTTCCAGTGTATATTTTTCTCCTACCAGTCCGTTTGTTTCCAGGTAATTTTCAATATACCTGCTTATAGAAGCGCACTGATCGATCGTAATATTCACCTTTCCGTCTGCAAATATCTGTATCCTGTTATTTAAAAGAACGCTTACATCTACCAAAAACAAGTCTGAATTTTCGAAATACTTAGTTAATTCCTTTTCAATGATCCCCTTTAACTGCGCCGACTTGTCCATAAACGTAAGAATGAGGTATTTTTATATGTTATAATTAATTCACGAATAAAAGCGTCTAATAAATAACAGATAAAAGCGTATTAAAAAAGAGGACTTTGAGTCCTCTTCATTTCCTTATTGCGTTGCGAAGATACGCTATTTATTGTATTTTACAAAGAAAAACCTATGAAATATTTAACTGTTATCCGTCATGCCAAATCAAGCCGGGAACAGACGGACATTGACGATATTGCGCGACCCCTGAATGACCGCGGCAAAAAAGCGATCAAATTGGTCGGCGGTTATTTAAAAGATCAGCACTTGAATCCTGACTTGATCATCAGCAGTCCTGCCACGAGGGCGCTCCAGACGGCTATTGGGATTGGCGAGCTCGTGGGTTATAAAAAACAGAATATACAGATCAGCAAGCAAATCTATTTCCTCGATACGACGGCTATTTTAAAATTGGTACACAAAATTGATAATAAATATAAAAATGTATACCTGTTCGGGCATGAACCGAAACTTTCTTCTTTAATTCACAAATTGACAGGTTTGGAACTTGAGGGATTCCCAACCTGTTCTGCCTATAGAATTTCTTTTGAGGTTAAAAGTTGGGCTGACCTCAAAGTGAAAACCGGAAAATGTGAATTTTTTGTGAATCCTAAATTATTGGGTGAAAAGTAACTAATTTCATCCCGATTTCATTTGTTATGCCTGATTCTGAAACTATTATATAAAAACCCTGTTGCTTACCCATGACTAATTTACCTATCATAAACCGCGAATTAAGCTGGCTTTCCTTTAATGAGCGTGTGCTGCAGGAAGCAGAAAGTCCGGATGTTCCGGTATTGGAGCGGTTAAAATTCCTAGGCATCTATTCAAATAATCTCGATGAATTTTTTCGTGTCCGTATTGCGACGATCAAGCGCATGATCCTTTTTGACAAGCGGGCAAAGCAGGAACTCGGTTTTGCGCCATCCAAGATCTTTGATCTGATCCAGGACAAATTAAAAACACTTCAAAAAAGATATACCAAGGCTTACGAAAACCTCATCAAGGAACTTGAAAAAGAAAATATTTTTATTCTGAATGAGACCCAACTGGATAAGGAACAAGGTGAGTTTGTAAAAAATTATTTCCAGGAATCTGTCCGGCTTGAAATTTTTCCGATCATGCTGGATAAGGCAAAACAATTTCCCACGCTTCAGGATTCTTCAATTTACCTCGCTACACGTTTTTCTAAAAAAAATAAGGATGTCCATTATGCACTGATCGAAGTTCCCACCACTTCTATTTCAAGATTCCTCGTTTTACCGCCGAAAAAAAACAAGCAGTACATTTTATTTTTGGATGATGTGATTCGGTATAACCTGAAAGATATTTTCCAGATCTACGACTTCGACAAAATAGAAGCATATACTATAAAATTTACGCGTGATGCGGAACTGGATGTAGATAATGATGTTTCGTTGACATTTCTGGAAGCAATGGAAAAAAGCCTGAAGAAACGAAAGAGTGCGAGTGCGCTCCGTTTTGTGTATGATGCGAAAATGCCAAAAGATTTTCAAAATTATCTCATCAATAAAATGGGGCTTGATAATAAAGTACAGTTATTTTCCGGCGCACGCTATCACAACTTTAAAGATTTTATCAAATTCCCTACGCTCGGAAAAACGGATCTGCTTTATCCGGATCAAAAACATGTTCCACATCCGGATCTTATTAAGACGCGTTCGATTTTAGATAAAATGAAATCGAAAGATATCTTACTTTATTTTCCGTATCATTCTTTTGATTACTTTCTCGATCTGCTGCGTGAAGCTGCGATCGATCCTAATGTATCTCATATCAGGATCACACTCTATCGCGTTGCGTCTAATTCGCACGTAATAAAATCACTGATCACTGCATTGCATAATGGCAAGGATGTAACGGTGTTCATTGAATTGCGTGCCCGATTTGATGAAGAGGCAAATATTGACTGGGCGACGATATTGAGGGAAGAAGGTGCGCGTGTTATACCGGGCATCACGGGATTAAAAGTACATTCGAAAGTGTGCCTGATCACGCGCCGTGAAAAGGGTCATAAGATTTATTATGCTTGCATGGGCACCGGAAATTTACACGAAAAAACTGCACGGACATATACAGACACCATGTTGCTCACCGCCAATCAATCTATTACAAAGGAAGCGCGGCAGATCTTTTCTTTCTTCGACAAAAATTATTCGGTGCCGAAAATGTCAAAACTTTTAATCGCGCCGTTTACTTTAAGGAGCAAATTAATACATCTGATCAACAGGGAAATCAAACACGCTAAGAATGGAAAGAAAGCGGAAATATTTTTGAAGCTGAATAACCTGGTAGATGAAGAAATGATCCTGAAGCTTTATAACGCAAGCAATGCGGGTGTTAAGATCCGCCTGATCATCCGAGGTATTTGTTCACTCGTTCCCGGCTTGGCGGGTATCAGCGAAAATATTGAAGCGATCAGTATTGTAGATAAATTTTTGGAACATACACGGATATTTGTTTTTCATAATTCAGGTGACGAAGAAGTTTTTATCGGATCTGCGGATCTGATGACACGCAATTTGGATTACAGGATCGAAGTGGTTGCGCCGATAATGGATGAGAAGATCAGGAAACAGCTCATCAGCATTATGGAGTTGCAATGGCAGGATAATGTGAAGGCGCGGATCTTTGACGAAATACAATCGAACACTTTCAAAATTGCAAATGGAGAAAAGCGCATTCGCAGCCAGGATGCAGTTTGCGAATTCTGGAAAGAGTTTGCCCGGAAAAAGAAAAAGTGATTTTTAATAAGCGTCACAATTTTTTTATTTTAAAAAATCAATCTATTCTCCTTCAGCAGAAAATTACTTAGACAGAAATAAATCGTAATTTGTAAATCGTAAATCGTAATCTTTTGAAGTTTGCCGCTATCGATATTGGTTCTAATGCTGTTCGCTTAATTTTTATTAATGTGTATGAAACACCTGCAGGTCCTCAATTTATAAAGGACGCCATGTATCGCGTTGCCTTGCGTCTTGGCGAAGAAGCTTTTCTCAAAGGAAAAATTTCAAAAGCAAAAGAAGAAGAACTGATCTCCACCATGAAAGCATTTAAGCACCTGATCAGTGTACACAAGCCTGTGCAGATCATGGCGTGCGCAACTTCTGCAATGCGTGACGCAAAGAACGCTAAAGAATTAGTGACGAAGGTTTTCAAAAAAACAGGAATAGATATAAAAATTATTACCGGGCAAAAAGAAGCGGAACTTATTTTATCAAACCATGTAGAAAAATTTCAGCTCCATGAAAATAAAGATTATTTGTATATCGATGTCGGCGGCGGCAGTACCGAATTGATCTTATTATCAAAAGGAAAATTGGTAGATAAGTGGTCGTTCAATATTGGTACATTGCGGATGACGTTGGACAAAATAAAAGATAAGCACTGGAAAGAGCTGGACGTATGGCTCGACCACTTCAAAGGAAAATATAAATCACTAAAAGGTATCGGTTCGGGAGGAAATATAAACACGATCCAGAAACATTTTGTAAAGCGAAAAGAACCTGAAGTGCATTACAGCGATCTTGCGCTCACGCTTAAAAGCCTTGAAAATTTAAGCGTTGATGAGCGTATCTTAAAATTTGGTTTCCGCCCGGATAGGGCTGATGTTATTGTGCCTGCTGCGAAAATATTCATGCATATTATGCACCGGCTGAATATTGATACATTGTTTGTCCCAAAAGTTGGCTTAGGCGACGGAATGATCCACTTGATGTATGATAAAATGTCGCAAGGAAAAAAACTCAAATAATTACCATGCGGGCTCTACGAACATATTGTTTTGCTGCACTGCATTCGGATTGTTTCCATATATAGAAAACTCGACAAGGCTCTGTCCAAAATCTTTTCCTCTTGGATAAAAACCGAGTTGGAGATCTAAATGCGGAACGCCGAGATCTGCACTTCTTAAACGCAATCCAAAACCTATTCCATACTGATAAACACTTTGTCTGAATAAGGCTTTTCCATTTTCACTTATCCACGCCATATCACAAAATGCATATGTCATTGCCTTGGTCAATGCAATCTTTCTGTCAAAAAATAAATCGCTTTCCATGCGCAAGGCAAAATTTTTAGAGCCTTTTAAAACAGGAGAAGAAAATCCGCGGACACCGTTCTCATCATTAATATTTAAATACCTGTCTTCAGGAACTGCGGCGCCAATACTCGTGCCGGCTTTTATGATTTGCCGGAAAAAAACTCTTTTTGCAACCGTTACCTTATTCGATACATAATCCGTACTTATAGTAGTGACCATTTCCTGCCCCTTTTTATTTTTAACGAAACCGCTGTAGTTTACTTGAGGATACAAGTACCCGAATTTTTTGAAATGGATGCCATAGTTCACTGTAAAATCAAGAAATGTTCTTCTTCCATATACTTCATCAAACTGATGTCCGGCCCAGAAAGAAACGCTGTAGCCGCGTGGAAAATATTCTGCCACATCAATATAAAAGGCATTTCTCGCCAGGTAATAATCCCAGCGGGCGACGCCAATCCCAAACACATAATTTTGCTGATCAACAAATATCCTGTCATAATTACTGCTGGAAATAAACGGCCGCTTACGGTAATGGATATGATCCAGTTTTGTACCAAATACTAATTTTAATTTATCATCCTTACAGGGAATAATTTTATTTACCGGTATAGCATAAGCAAGCCAAAAAGATAAGGCATTCGATCGTGTTTTTATATAGCTGGACGTATCGTGCGAATTGCGCGTTAAACTAGATGTGCTGTTGTCAAATTGATATCTTGCATTAAATGCCCATTGAGTTTTTATGCTGAAAAAATTTCTGTAAAACGCAAGAAGCGCATTCCTGTTTAATTTTTCGACTAAAAAGTCCGTGATAAAATTGATTTGGGAATTACGTATATTTTCATACCTGTAAGATCCTCCGACTGCCCATAAATTATATTTATTGAAATTGATTCCCGTAAACAGCGTTAAAGTATTTGGCAGTCCAAAAAAATTATATGTTGAAATGCCAAAACTTAATCTGCCGTTGTAACCCAATCCAACTACCCACGATAATTTATCTTGCAGGTAAACCAAGACATCCACATCATCTGATGTGCTGTCGGAGACTATCAAAATTCTAATGTCTTTAAACTTTTTCCTGTCCCATAATAATTTTTCCGTGTCTGCAAATAATGTAGGATCCACCTGGTCACCTTCTTTAAATAAAATATCTTTCTTTACAAACCACTCCTTGCTGATGAAGTGAATCTTGTTGCCGAACCGCTGTCGCTTGCTCACAGGCAGTTGAGAACAATCATCTTCAACAGTTCCGAATGGTCTGAATATTTCAATTTGCACACTGCGTATCTTTTTCCCTTTATAAGGCTTATACTTTTCTACACCGCTAAACTCCTTGCCATAACCGGGATCTGTATATTTAAGATAGGATAATACCTTAAAAACTTTTTTTGTTTTTTCAGCGCGGATCTCCTTTTTCAATGTTTGAATGGAATCCGGAATCATCACCATGCAGGTATCTACAGAAAGAATTTCGATTGTGTCGATCATCACCACGGGTGTATCCGGCAGCGTAGATAATTTCTGACCAAAAGAATATGAATAAGAAAAAAAGAAAAGAATACAGAACAAAGGCAGCTTCGTAATTGCTAACGATGCCGGCTTTTTAAAATAAAATGTTCGAAGGCTTTCATGCATTTATAAAATCACATTTTTTATTTGCTTGTTTTTGCCTGAATTATTTTTATGATCATCGGTAGTATGGAAAGAAAAACAATTCCTAAAATAAATTTCTCCAGGTGTTTTTCTACAAACGGAACATTCCCCAGGAAATATCCTGCCATAGAAATAGATGTTACCCAAAGTATGCCGCCAACAATATCGTATGGTAAAAATTTCTTATAATTCATCTTACCCAATCCCGATACAAATGGTGTGACCGTACGTACGATAGGCATAAAACGTGCTATAATAATTGTTTTTGTTCCATGGATTTCAAAATAATGCTCTACATCATCGATCCACTTTTGTTTTACCATAGGCTTGCCCCTGAATTTCCATTTTAAAACCTGCGTGCTGAAAAATTTTCCGATAAAATAATTTACGTTATCGCCGCCTATTGCTGCTACCACAAGCAGCGGTATCAATATAAATATTTTTACTCCCGAATGAGGTTGTGCACTTAACATGCCCGCAGTAAATAATAGGGAGTCTCCCGGAAGAAACGGCATGATCACTAAGCCCGTTTCTATAAACAGGATCATAAATAAGATCAGATATATATACGGTCCGTATTCCTGGAATAAATGCAGGAGCACATCCTTAGTATGGGTCAATAAATCAAGCAGAAAATGTAAAAAATGCATACCGTGAATTGTTAATGCAATATACAACTTCTTTACATTTTGAAAGTTCGTAAATATGTATTTTTGAAAATAATTGAATCTATGAGAACTGTATTTCTATTGATTATCTCGAATTCTTTTATGACGTATGCATGGTACGGTCATCTTAAGAATCCCAATCTAAAACTTTGGCAGGCTATTATTTTAAGCTGGGGAGTGGCGTTTTTTGAATATTGCTTTATGGTTCCTGCCAATAGGATAGGCTACAAAACATTTAGCGCTTACCAGCTAAAAATTATTCAGGAAGTTATCACCCTGACTATTTTTGCGTTGTTCGCTTATTTTTATTTAGGCGAAAAATTAAGATGGAATTATGGCGTGAGTTTTATTTTTATTTTACTCGCGGTATTTTTTATGTTCCGTAAATGAGAAATACTACTATTGTATTACCATCAACTGGTATGTCTGCGCGCCCACTTTTATCAGGTATTTCCCGTTTTCGAAATTACAAAGATCTACTTTATGGAAGCTTTCTGCAAGCTTGGTTTTGTATACGCCTTGTCCGGTGCTGTTAAAGATTTCCATGTCCAATCCCTTTGTAGCCATGTCTGTTTCTACCCAAAGCTCTCCTTCTTTCGCATTCGGATAAATCCGGATCCTTTCCTTGCCTGTTATTTTTTGAGCAGAAACAGTTTCTTGCTTGGGAGATTCTGAAACAGTTGGTTTTACAGGAACATAAACTGCAGGAGAATTATTTATTGCAAATAACTGATTTTCTTTTTCCGGCAATGTTCGTTTAAGATTTTTAAAATCTACTTTGTAAGCGCCTCTTGCATTGGAATTGAATTCTTCGGTTGGACCGGTTTCAGCAAATATATAAATACCTGCTAAAATAAATAATGATGTGAGAAAGGTTTTCATGGATAAGGTTTATATGATGATAAATTATTTTAATTATTGTTTTTTAGAACTTTATAGGTCTTGCTGCCAATTCTTACACTATAATATCCATCTGAATATTCACTAAGGTCAACACGCTGGATCTCATCGCGCATTTTTGAAGCATAGACTCTTTCGCCAATGATATTATATACTTCCAGGTCGAGGTATTCGCTGCTGTTCATGGTTTGTTCTGATTTTATCCAGATCACATTCTTTGTCGGATTTGGATACACCTGGGTTTTATTTATTTCCGGTACATACTTCACTGATATCATTGAGGAGTATTCAATTTTATTTCCTGATTGTATTTTGAGGCGGTAAAACATTACAGATTCTGTAACATTATTATCTGTAAATGTAAATACCCCACCCTGGTTATTTACGCCGTTAACCGTGCCTACATCTTCCCACTCCAGCGCACTTCGCGATCTTTGGATATTAAAATGAACATTCTCCATAGGTATTAGCGTACGCCATGAAAGCGAAATTGCATTATTCTTAATTTTTCCGCCAAAATCAATCAATGTTTCAGATATGGATTTCAAATCGCGCTGTTCGGGTGTTGACTGAGCACAGGCATTTAATCCTGTATTTAAAAAGGTAATAAGGAATAAGGAAATAGAAAAAATAATTGAGTTTTTCATACTGTTGGGTTTTTATAATGGATGGGAATATATCTATGAGATGGGATAGAATATAACAAAGCATCAGAAAAAATTCTTTCTGAAAATTGTGAAATCACAACTGATAAATCAGAAAAAATCCTGATGGATACAATTAAAATAATAAAAGGTAACATTCTAGGGTTTTAATGTTATTGCAATTTATATATTCTTCGGAAACTTCGCAACCTTTATCTATTCCTTATAGATCTTATAAGTTTGCGTTCCGATCTTCACGTAATAAAATCCTTTTTTATAATCAGTCAAATCTACTTTCTGAAGATTGTCTCTCAGCTTTGATATATATACCTGGTCTCCGTTTGTATTATAAATTGAAAAATCACTCAAAGTGTCTTTACTTACGGGCTGTTCCATTTTTATCCATATAACATTTTTTGTGGGATTTGGATAAATGGTTGCCTTATTCGTTTCTGCCGGCGCGCCGTCATATTTAATTGTTACAATAGATGAGTATACAAAATAACTGCCTGCAACTGTTTTTATCCTGTAAAAATATGTTCCGTTGCTGATAGCGGTGTCCATGTAGCAGTAATTAACGGGCCAAAGACTTCCGCCGGTACCTTTGATCTTTCCAACAACATCCCAATTGATGCCATCTTTTGAACGCTGTACATTAAAAGACTGATCATCAAATTCCGATAGTGTTCTCCACGATAATGAAATACTTTTATTTTGCTCCTTCCCTCCAAAAGAAACCATATTATCACAATTCACAGTGCTCTCTGCCGGTTTGTCGATTAGTGTTTGCGCGTTTATTGCTGCGCCAAAAAGCACAAATAGAAATGCCAAAATCAAATGATATTGTAATTGTTTTTTCATACTAGGGTTTTATATTAATTGATGTAGGCGTAAATAATAAATGAGCAGCTGTTATTATTTCTGCATACGCAATAACAACAAATAGTACGACTACTTCAAAAAGAATAAATAAGAGTAACATTGAAATTGGGTTTTAATGTTGCTACAAATTTAAATCATTTCCAGATATTTCGCAACCCCTAAAAAAAGATATTATTAATTAAGTCAAATTATTTTTTCCTATCGAAATTCTGATCCAATAATTTTTTCTTATCACTTTTATCTGTTGGGCTTTTATTTATATCATTATTATTAATGGGTGTTTGTGTTTTATTGAAATCTGCATGTATGATTTCTTCTGCATCCCAGTTTTCCTTCACCAGGATGGGCTTTGCTTCTTTATATATTCTTTCAGGGAGCGTCTTATTAAAAAAGCTGCCGGAATTCCATATTCCATTTCCATTTCTATCTTCTACAATTTCGACCGAATAACTGCCCGGCACCTGTAACCCGTAGTTAATTTTAACCGCCTGAGAATCGCGCACAATTCGCTTATCTGATACTTTACCCGAATTATCTTTCAGAAAAATGATATAATTCATGGATTTTTGTGGTAATTCATACGTAATCAATAGGTTGCCCATTTTTTTAGCCGACATCCCTAAAAAGGAAATTTCCTGTTTTTTGCTGAGATTTCCAACTAGGTCAAAAAGGGCTGAGTCCAGTAGTTGCAATTTGTATTTCATTCCCGGCTTCATATTTTTAATGGAAAATAAATATGTCCGCATATCTTCGGCACGTGAAACAGTGTATGGGATCTTAGAAGATGAAGTGTCCGTAATAAATATCCTTGATGTATCGATTGGCGACAAACTATAATAGGAAGAAATTAATTTTAGGGGAATGTTTTCAACGGCGTTTAATGATCTATATGCAATGCTGTCATTAAAATAAAATACAGGTTTAGGAAACTTTCGACTCTCCATTCTAACCTGCAGCGAATCAATCAGCTGGTCTTTATTTTTAATAATAAGTGTCAAACTACTAGTATCCATTGGCATTTTCGGGAAATAGACAATCATCTTGCCGTTCCGTTCCGTTGGAGATAACAGTTCTTCTATGGGAAAAGCAACCGGTGCAATTTCTTTTTGTCCCGACACTGTAACCGTAATCTGGTCGTTGGTTAATGATAATTCTTTATTGAATGTAAAATGTAAAATACCACCGTTGATCACCCTGTCAAAATCATACACCCTTAGCTTATCTTCTTCAGGAATAAAGATGGAAAGACTCAGTGTATCAAGATTGGATTTAATATGGAAAACTGAATCCGTAAATCCGATTGCTTCTGTTGGAAGGTCATAATAAAAATTACTATTCTTATCACTCAGCGCATATACCCTGTAATCTCCCTCCTTAATATTTTCCAAGCTGAATTTCCCATCACTGCTGATCTTCGAAATGTAATAAGGCTTTTTCCTGGTAAATGCTGAATCTTCTTTTTCCGTATACAATAATAAATAAGAATTGTCCGGAATTTTATCCAAGGCAGTTTTAACGGTACCCCTGATTCTTAACGAATCAATAAAACTTCCTGTAGAGAATATATATTTGAAATCAGGATAGGCATTCCCTTCATTATTGTCTTTTATATTATCTCCAAAGAAAATACTATAAGTGGTGTTGGGTTGCAATTCGTGTTTAAACCTGATCGTCAATTCATTTCTGGCAGCTTCAATTTTCGGAAACGGATCTACGGAAGGCGAGATAATCACTTGGTTTTTAGGGTTTTGTATTGGTTGAATCCATTCACTAAAATTGATCTGTATGTCTTTCTTTTTAAAATTAGTCGAAAAGTTCTTAGGAGTCATTCTTACAATTACCGGTGGGGTGGTATCTTTTTTACCCCCTGTAGGCGCGGTAATCTGTGCGCAGGAAGAGATCAGTAAAATGATCAGCCAGGATGGAATTCTGAAATATGTGGAATTGATCGTATTTATATTTAAGTTGAAAAATATTTATCTTCCTAGGTACACCATTAATACAGAAATGTCAGATGGAGAAACTCCGGAAATTCTGCTTGCCTGACCCAGTGTTTGCGGACGCACCTTGCTTAACTTTTGACGGGCTTCCATGCTCAATGATTGCAGATTCATATAATCGAATTCCGGTTTTAATTTTACATTTTCAATTTTATCCATTTTCATCACTTGTCCATGCTCCTTAGCAATATAACCATCATATTTTACTGATATTTCCGCTTGTTCTAAAAATTCTTTTTCGTACTTCTCTAGGTGTGTTTTTACTGCAGGAACATTTTCTATCAGGTCCAACAAGCTGATTTGGGGACGTGTAATAACTTTTTCCAGCTTCATCTTATGTATCAGGGACGTTGTTCCTTTCTCTTCCAGATATGTATCTATATCGGCAGGCTCAACACTATATTCCTTTAAAAAGGAAACAATTTCCTGAACTGCATTTCTTTTTTCAATCACCCTGTTAAAACGATCTTCTTCAGCAAATCCTATTTTATGAGATAATTCGGTTAGCCGGAGATCTGCATTATCCTGACGCAATAAAATCCTGAATTCTGCGCGTGAAGTGAACATCCTGTATGGCTCATCCGTACCCTTATTGACCAGGTCATCAATTAAAACGCCAATATAAGCTTCACTTCGTTTTAAAACGATTGGCTCTACCTCGTTGATTGCCCGGGCAGCATTTATACCCGCCATCATTCCCTGACATGCAGCTTCTTCGTAGCCTGTTGTTCCATTGATTTGTCCGGCAAAAAATAGATTCCTTACAAGTTTGGTTTCTAAAGAAAGATTGAGTTGTGTGGGGGGGAAATAATCATATTCAATGGCGTAGCCCGGTCTGAACATTTTTACATTTTCAAAACCAGGTATATGCGTAAGCGCCTTATATTGCACATTCTCCGGCAAGGAGGTTGAAAATCCATTTACATATATTTCCACGGTATTCCAACCTTCTGGTTCAACAAAGATCTGGTGACGATCCTTATCTGCAAACCTGTTGATTTTATCTTCTATTGAGGGGCAATACCGGGGTCCAATTCCCTTGATCCTGCCTTGGAACATAGGAGATTGTTCAAAACCGGTTTTTAGAATTTCGTGTACTTTTTCATTTGTATAGGTAATCCAGCAACAACGTTGCTCCATTGGTTTTTCTATATTTTTAAATGAAAATCCAACAATCTCCTGATCTCCTTCCTGCACTTCCATTTTTGAGTAATCCAAACTCCTCCCATCTATACGTGGTGGCGTTCCGGTTTTCATCCTTCCTGATTCAAAGCCCAGATCCACTAATTGCTCGGTAATACCTGAAGACGCCTTTTCGCCTGCTCTTCCTCCACCTAACTGCTTTTCCCCAATATGGATGATGCCATTTAGAAAAGTTCCGTTTGTCAACACCACACTTTTGGACCTGATCTCCATTCCCATACCTGTCCTAATTCCTTTCACACAATTGTTTTCCACGATTAATCCGCTCACCATATCCTGCCAAAAATCAATGTTTGGAGTGTTTTCAAGCAGTTCTCTCCACACTAAATGAAATTGCATTCTATCATTTTGAGCCCGGGGGCTCCACATGGCAGGACCCTTGGAAAGGTTTAACATGCGGAATTGTATCATTGTCTTATCTGTCACAATTCCCGAATATCCACCCATTGCGTCAATTTCTCTTACAATTTGACCCTTAGCGATTCCTCCCATTGCCGGGTTACAGGACATTTGAGCTATGGTTTGCATATTCATGGTCACTAACAAGACTTTGTTGCCCATTTTAGCGCCCGCTACAGCGGCTTCACAACCGGCGTGACCGGCACCAACTACAATAATATCATAATATGGAAACATTTGATCAAAGATACGAAGAGTCTTTAATGATGGAAACTGTTTAACATGTATTTAATACGGGTTAAATGAATTGCACATTGTGAAAAACACTGTGAATTATGAGTGCATAAGTTTCACGTGGAACCCAAATTAACAGCTCTTATTAACTTTGTTAATTTCGCAAGTGGAAAATATGTTTGTTAATAAAACTTGTTTCACGTGAAACTTTAAAACTTAGGACACAATAATGGAGAATATTGTTTCTTTTTATCCAATGGTTTTCCGGTATATATAATCGATGCCTCTAAGGCGCCAAAGGTTTTAACCGCCTTGCTTAAATCCTTTTTAAAGGTTGCATCGTAGCTTAACCCAATTTGTACGCCTGAAAATGAAACTCCGGCAGAAGCAATAACAGCGCCATTCCCATCATACCATACACCTACGGACACGGCTGTTTTATATGGCTCCTTTTTTCCTGATAAATTAAATGAAGCAGAGGTGCCCGCAATCCATTGCATAGCCTTAGCCTGCGTCATAAACATACCGTTAGGTGATATTAATACAATTCTATTTATGTCTATCATAACTCCTGCATGAGCATTTAAGCGATATGCCCGTTCATTGTCCGATTTAAAAAAAGTATCCTTTGGTTTTAAAACATTAAACATGGAGAAGCCTGCGTACGCGCTTAGCATCTTATTAAAATTTGACGACCAGAATAGTCCTATATTTAAATTAGGCTTAAAGTAGGTACCGGAAGAAAACGCTTCCCCACTTGGCTTATGAAGGTTAAATGTAGAGTTTACACTATCAAATTGGCTGGCGAAAGCTAATGATCCATAGTCAAGCGAACGTTCGGTAAAACCAACCTGGACACCTACGCTGAGAAAATGGTTCTTGTCTTTTCCTAAGCTTTTATGGTAAGCTACAGACGCCATTGCGGTATTTGACCGTATTGCAGTTTGCCTGTCATTTGTAAATAATATTCCAACTCCAAATATGTCCCCACGCAATTGATCGCGCAATAGACCGAAATCAGCAGATGCGCTTAACGTATTATATGGCGTTGGAGAAGATTGTAACGGAAGATACTGAATTCGATAATTTGCTACAAACCTATACAATGAATTGATTTTCCCGGTAAATGCCGGATTCAGGTTTAAAGGCGAATTATAAAACTGGGAAAATTTATAGTCCTGAGCACTTACTTGAAGTGTTAAAAACAATATAATAAAGGGGAATAATATTTTTTTGTGTAAATTATTCTTCATAGTCTACATTTACATGATTGTTAATAAATTGAAAAGCATTGCGATAATCTTCCTTAGCAATGAGATCGTTATGAAATATAGTAACTAATTTACCATTTATTTTTCGAATTTGGCGAATAAACTGCAAGATTTCTTGCGTCATTTTTAAATAATTTTTAGTTTGATAATATTCGTACGTCGCGTCCATCCAGCCCGAGGGCTGAAAAATGAGATCGGTTATCTTATTTTCTCTCAGATCAAAAAATGAAAATTCGCGTGAAAAACCCGCCCGAAAACCGATAGTATCCGGATACGCAAGCGAGTAATCTTTTTTTATTCCCGCATCATTAAGTTCGCTGAAATATCCCTTAAAGTTGATGCGTAAAAAATGTTGTCTGGAAATACTAATTGACGAGGATGACAATACCTCGAGATGTTTTTTCTCCTCCGCAATCGTGTGGTCTGAACCTGCACAATATGAAGGATGAATGCCGATGTTAATCTTAGCATCACTTACACGGCGTAGGAGCTCGTACAGCTGAAGCGAGACCGGAGATACATTGGAGTCATTTTCATTTTCATCTGAAAGCAGGAAAAAAAATAACGGCTTAAGCTCATATTTTTCTGCCTCCCCCAGAATAAAGTCAAATGTATCGTATGGATCTTTATGTCCAAAAAAAGTATTCCTGCATTCCCGCTTAAAAATATTTGGCGGTCGCTTTAACCAGTTTCTTCCTTTATATTTATATGCATTGTCGACGTCAAATGTTGGAAGATATTCGAATGCATATTTGCGAAATGGAATTGCAGGATTGATCTTTAATAATTCTGTTTTAAAATGATGAAGCCATACTTCTATTACGGGTGAAAAATTAAATTCAGGTCTGGATAAAATGGAATTTGAAGATTTATATCGCCCGTGTATATCGGTTTCATGCGGTAGATATTCTTCGTATCTCGACAGCAAATAAAATATACAGGAAAAGATATCAAATCTCAGGTCGAAGTGTTCCGTAGTTTGAAAAAAAACAGGCATTTGATGTTCACGAGAAACAAAAATATGCTGTGCTGTTATGGTTTCCTGCAAAAGCAGATCGTCTCTATAAATCGAAAAAAAACCGGGAATTTTTTGAGATGAATAATTTATATAAATGTTTTCGGGCGCTTGCCTAATGCCCGGATCCTGTATTAATTCATAGGGAATTCCAAAATACCCTGTAAAGATAAAATCAAGCGTATATTTTATCCTGTTGGTAACTTTTGGGGTGTAAATGACTATCAATCTTACTAGTTTAAAAGGATTTTGTATTTTTATGTGCGCATGTCAGCTCCTTTTCTTATACATCTTCCGCAATTTGAAGGTCCCTTCGATCTCCTCTTATTTTTTATTGAGCGGGATGAGCTAAATGTACACGATATCCCAATCCATAAAATTACAAATGATTTTCTGGATTACATTCAACACATGGAGCGATTAAATATCGAGGTGGCGAGTGAGTTTATTCTCGTGGCAGCAACCTTAATGCGAATTAAGGCAAAAATGCTGTTGCCGCGAAAAGAAATCGATGAAGAAGGAAATGAAATAGATCCGCGCCAGGAACTCATTCAGCAGCTTTTGGAATATAAGCGCATCAAGGAAGTTGTGGAAGTATTAAAAGAATTGGAAATCAACCGGTCATTTAAATATTCCCGCGGCAATCAAAAAAAGGAAGTTGAAGATTTAATTAAGGTGCTTGCTGATGAAGCTGAACTGGAAACGATCACCTTGTTTAAATTACTGAAGGCATACCAGCGCACCATGGATAAGTATAAAAATAAATCTGAGAAAGTGGTGCACCATGTAACCCCATTTAAATACTCGATTGAGAAAGAAAAAGAAAATTTATCGCTCTTTATACAAAAGAATTCCAAGGCTTCCTATGCAGAGATCTTCTCGCGTTGTGAAAGCAGGATCCACGCGGTTTTTGTTTTTCTTGGGATGCTGGAACTCATTCAGCAGCAAGTCATTTCCATCATACTTGGCGAAGGCAGCAACAACTTTTGGCTGACCTCAGATGTTATATAATTTCAAGAATTATATGACTATGCCTAAAAGACTCTTCATTATTATTTGGTCTATAATTATTGCATTCAATTGTGGTATAAGGTCTTATGCGCAGGATTATAAAGGCGCTGTGGGCGGAAGATTCGGCTATGGGATCGGATTAACCGGGGTGTATATGTTCAATCCTTCGGGTGGGCACGGACTTGAATTCTTATTGCGTTATGGTTATCACGGACTCATCCTAAACAAGCCCGGCATCAACATACAGGTATTGTATGAAAAACACTGGGAAATAGGAAGAAGAGGTTATTGGACAGCATATATAGGAGCGGGACCTGCGTTAGGTTTTGGAAAGAAGGTTTTCCAGGCTAAGGATGTGTACATGGCTTTAGGAGTTTCGCCTATCCTCGGAATTGATTATACAACCCAACGGCTGCGCATTCCCCTGATATTAGCTTTAGATTATAAACCAACCCTGAACGGTGATATTCCTTTAAATAAAGCCGGAAAAAGAGGATATAGTTTTTCTTATTATGAGGTTGCCTTTTCTGTGCGGATAGGCTTCCGGTAATTACAGCCCGCGGATCTTGGCTTTTAATTCTTCCTTGATATGATCGCCGCAGCACATCCTCGTAAATTTTTGTGAAACGTGTTTTTTGTATGCTGCATGATTACTGTAGTATTGCGTGCACGTTGCACACTTTTTTATTTCTTCCAGCAAGATGTTTTCTGAGTGACGATCAAGTTCGCCGTCTAACAACAGGGAGATCTCTGTGATCAGTTCGTTGCAGTTGTGTGGAGGTGGTGTATTGTGCATGCTGTTCACTATTTATAACCCATTTTTTCTGCGTAACTCTTCAGGCTTTCTTTTAACATATTGCGCGCGCGGTGCAGCCTTGAACGGACCGTCCCAATAGGAATATCTATGATCTTAGAAATTTCCTCATATGTAAAACCTTCTATATCACAAAGTAAAATGACTGTTTTGAAATCTATCGGCAGTTGGTTCAACGCACCGGTGATCTCATCACCCATCATTCCATCAAAAATATCTTCTCTTAAATCGAAAACAGCTCCACCTTTTTCTTCATCAGCATCCTGGTATGCGACTATATCTTCATAATCTACCTTATTGGGTTGTTTTGCTTTTCTACGGTATTCATTGATGAAACCGTTTTTCAAAATTTTAAACAACCATGCCTTTGCATTAGTTCCCTTTTCATAAGATTCAATGAAACGAAACGCCTTCATAAAAGTATCCTGCACCAGATCATTTGCGTCTTCTTCATTATAAGTTAGGTGATAAGCAAAATTATAAAGCGCATCTGCATGCGGCAATAATTCGTTTTCGAAGATATGCTGTTTGTCTAATTTAGGTTCGTTGGGCACTGCGGTATAAAGTTAGCAATAATTTATTAGACGAATAATCCGTAATTTTATAAAAATGTTCCCCTCGCTATAATGCTGCGAAAAACAAGTGAAAATATTTCCAGGTTCAGTATCATTTCCATCATTCTTGGTCTGTACTTTTCAAATGCATTAAAAAGTATCGGGATCGTTTGCCTTGCCGGCTCTATATTATTTCACCCTGATACCGTAAAAAACTTCCGTGTACTTTTTAGAAACAAATTATTTATTTCCCTGTTCATTATCGCGGTCTTTTATATCTTATCTCTTTTTTATGGTGATAATTATTATTATTACTGGATCAGCTCTAAAAATAAATTTTTATACTTCTTTGTGCCTGTTGCATTGCTGAATCTCTCGTTAAGAAAAAAAGAAATCAGCATTATAAAG
>JAQBNI010000141.1 GCA_028288625.1 Bacteroidota bacterium
CGCAATGGCTGGTTGGAAAAAAAGGTGCATATTCCATGGAAGATGTGCTGGGATTTAGTAAATAATGAATGATAAATATTTTCAATTAACAACCTTTAAGAAATTCTTTGTAACAATAACCGTTCATTCATTACTTATACCATAATTCAAAATTTATAATTCATAATTCATAATTCATAATTTCTTTTCATGCTCAGTTTAGTATACGCTTATTTATTATTTTATTTTCTACATATCCCCTGTGCCGGTTTATATAAGAAAGCAGGAAAAAATCCGTGGCATGTATTTATACCGTTGGTGCAGGATTTTACATTAATGGATATCATTGGTAGACCGCGGAAAATTGCATACTGGGGACTCGTGCCTTATCTCAATTTTTTATTCGGATTAACCTGGACAACAGATATCTGCAATTCTTTCGGCAAGCGTGCATTCTGGCAGCATTTACTGGGGATCTTCCTGGGTTATTTATATTTTCCTTACCTGGGTTTTATTGATAAGAACACGGTTTACGAAGGACCGGTACATTCCATAAACAAGAATAATAAAACAAAGCGCTCTTTTGCGCGCGAATGGGCGGATGCCATTGTCTTTGCGGTTGTTGCGGCGACGATCATACGCACATTTGTAATAGAAGCGTATAAGATCCCGACAACGTCGATGGAAGGATCATTACTTGCCGGGGATTTTTTATTCGTCAGCAAATTAAATTTTGGTGCGCGCACACCGATGACGCCGGTTGCTTTTCCGTTTGCACATCATACGATGCCGTTTGGTTTAGGGAAAGCATATTCAAAAATCATTCAGCTCGGATATTATCGTTTACCGGGTTTTGAAAAAATAGAAAATGGCGACGTAGTCGTTTTTAATTATCCTGGTGATGCTTATCAGAATGCAGAGCGACCAATAGATAAAAGGGAGAATTACGTGAAGCGATGTGTTGGTATTCCCGGCGATAAGCTTGAAGTAAAAAATAAGCAGCTTTACATTAACAATGTTGCTCAGCCGCATTATAAAAATATGCAGTTTGAATATATTGTAAAAACAAACGGCACTCCTTTTACTGCGGATATATTTAAAAAATTAGGGATCAACTGGTACAATGATTTTCCTGAGGTGATTTATACTGCACCAAACGGCGCGCAACAGATGAGTTATTCAGATGAAATGGGAAGCCCTGTTGCACCTCCGGCAGAATTATTACAGCAGTTTCATCAATATCTTGCAGACTACAAAGACTCTATTGCTATATTGCTGACCAACGACCAGGTTGAGGCGCTTAAAAAATTACCAAACGTAAAAGCAATTGATCCCGCGCCGACATCCATTTTACAAGGGAGCTGGACATACTCGCTCGTTGCGCAATATTACAAATGGAATTTAGATAATTACGGTCCGCTCGTCATTCCTAAAAAAGGATGGACAATAGACTTGACCAATAAAGATAATTTATACCGGTATGCACAAACCATAGTTTTGTATGAAAAAACCGGCGCAGAAATTGTAGAAGACAAACTGATCATCAAGGGGCAGCCTGTCTCCTCTTACACTTTCAAACAAAATTATTACTGGATGATGGGCGACAACCGGCATAATTCATTGGATTCACGTTACTGGGGATTTGTGCCCGAAGATCACGTTGTAGGTAAACCGTTATTCGTGTGGTTATCGATGGATAGTTTCAACCCTGGACTGGAAGCCATACACTGGAACAGGATGTTTAAAAGCGTGAAGACACTTTGTAAATAACCACTCTAACTTACGGTATTCACAGGATCTGTTTTTTGTTTACATCTGTGGAGAACGTATCCGGTCTCAAAAATTGATTCTTTGTATTTTTGGTGAACAACACTAATGCGTATCACCACTCCAAATATCAGGATAGCCGGAAATCAAAAATATGTTTTCTGTGTTATTCGCAAGAAATGGATATTGCTCACCCCTGAAGAAAAAGTACGCCAGTTTATTTTACATCAGCTGATCAACGATCATCAATATCCTCTGAAATATATTTCCGTAGAAAAAACAATTACGGTAAACGAACTCAGTAAGAGATATGACATTGTGATCTATAACCTGCATCTTCAGCCGCGTCTTTTGATTGAATGTAAGGCAGAATATATCGAGTTGAAAGAAAAGGTATTGCAGCAAATTGCCACGTATAATATCAGGCTGCAGGTGCCATTCCTTATGGTTACGAACGGAAAGCAACGTTTCTGTTTTGAAATAAAAAATGAAGCATCAACACAGTTGGAAAATATTCCCCTCTTTGAACAATTATAATATTTTTATTATTATTGTAAACATCATCCTTTGAGCGAGTTTTAAAATAAATAAAAATGGAACAACAACACGAACAAATACGTGATCAGCAAAAAGAAACATGGAATAAATTTTCTCCCGGATGGAAAAAATGGGACGATCTTACTATGGAGTTTTTAAAGCCTATGGGTAATGAGATCATTCGTTTACTAAATATTAAAGACCATGATCTTGTACTTGATGTAGCTGCAGGGACAGGAGAGCCGGGTCTTACGATTGCTGAAAAATTTAAAAACACGAAAGTGATCAGTACCGATCTCTCGGAAGGAATGATTGCAGTGGCAAATGAAAACGGGGTAAAACGCGGACTTAAAAATTTCGTTACCACAGTTTGCGATGTATGTGATCTTCCATTTCCCGACAACACATTTAACTCGATTAGCTGCCGTTTTGGATTTATGTTTTTTCCGGATATGCTTCTGGCGGCAAAAGAAATGCATCGTGTTTTAAAACCCGGTGGAAGGATCGCCACATCTGTGTGGAATATTCCCGAAAAGAATTTCTGGATAACCTCTATTACAAGTGTTCTTAGCAACAATATAGAATTACCTCAGCCGCCACCGGGCTCTCCCGGCATGTTCCGCTGTGCCGGAAAGGGTTGCATGGAAGACCTGTTGAAGCAAGCAGGCTTTAAAAATATTTCAGAAAAAGAAATCAATGGAAAACTAAATGTCCGAACACCTGAAGTCTACTGGAACTTTATGACGGAAGTTGCTGCTCCTGTAGTTGCCGCACTTGGAAAGGCAGACGATCAGCAAAAAGAAAAAATAAAGAAAGAAGTTTACGAATCTCTAATGAATAAATTCCCGGATGGAAAAACAGTGATCGACAGCAGTGCTATGGTGATCTATGGGGAGAAAGAATAAATATCTGAATTGTTACCTGATCATTTTACCATTCTGATCAAAAGAAATACTAACAGTCTTTCCGCCTTCACTTACATTAATATTGTAGATCTCTGGTTTTCCGGGCTCTTCCAGTTTCAGTATCACTCTTTTTTGTTTAAAGATCGGATATCGTTTTACGATCTCGTCCATCACAGGCTGCGGCGCTTCCTGAACCAATAAATGTGTTCGCGTATCTATCCTTTCGCCATTTGTACGATAGGTCGCAATCGAACGGAACATTCCATTTCCAAATGTAACGGTCCAGTCAAGTTTTAATTTTGCCCAAACCGGATTTGCAGAATTCGGATAATCCTTTTTAAAGGCTTCTTCTACCTTTTCAGGAATACTTCTGCCTATCTTGCCGAAAGTATAATCAGAATCACTACCGTCTCTTTCTTTTAGTTTACCATTCTCTTGCGCTACTACACATTTCAGAACAACGCAGATAAATAAAACTGTTAATGTCTTTTTCATGAATTAAAATTTCGTTTCTTAAGATATAAATTTAAAATGTAAAATTTAGAATAAGCGATAATTAAAACATACACAGGGATATCCATTTATATTATAAAAAAGCGTACTACTTTAGTCATCTCTTGACCGAATCGGTTGAAATGCATATATTTAAAGATAAAACCTAGAGAAACCTCATTCAGATTATTGTCTTTAATTAATTTTTTTTATATACGTATGATTAAAAAGGCTACTGTCAAATCTTATTTTATTGCCCCTTTTTTTATGCTTTCCTTTCAGCTGTATGGCGAAGAACATATTATTAAAGGCAATGTAATTGATTCTAAAAAGAATCAGCCGCTGGGTTATTGCAACGTATCCGTGATGAATACTTCCATCGGTACGCAAACAAATGAACAGGGAAATTTTAAGATCGTTCTTCCAGAAAATTTACAACAATCTAAATTGATCTTTAGCTTTATGGGATATAAAGCAGATACATTACAGGTAGATACCTCCATTACAGAATGCCATATCATTTTAAAAGATATTCATACAAACCTGGATGAAATAATCATAACTGCTTTTTCCCATGCTTCAGAGGTTTCTGAAAACCCGAGCGATATTAAAATGGTTTCACAAAAAAAGCTGGAGCAAAGCAACGAAACAAATATCATTGAATCATTGTCAAAAAATGTTGCAGGTTTAAATTCACTGAAGACCGGTCCAAATGTTTCCAAGCCATATATACGCGGTCTTGGATATAACCGGGTGATGGTGCTTTATGACGGCGTACCACAGGAGGGACAGCAATTTGAAGATGAGGAAGTGTTAGCAGTAGATATGTATGCTGTTGAAAGTGCGGAAGTGATCCTTGGACCAAGCTCGCTGCGTTATGGTCCGGAAGCATTGGCGGGAACGATCAATATAATTCCATCAGTACCGACGGATACGGATAAAAAAATACACGGCAAATTTGTTTCAGAATATCAAAGTAATAATGGTTTAACTGGAAATGGATTGCAACTGAACTATGGCAGCCAGCACTGGACGGCAGTTGCAAGAGGTTCCTTTCGTATCGCTAAAAATTTTTCTAACAAGATCGATGGCAAGGTATATAATACAGGCTTCAGGGAAATCAATGCTTCGGCTTCGCTGATCTATAAACGAAGCAATGGATATTCCGATCTTAATTTTACGATTTACGATAATAAGCAAGGCATTCCTGACGGAAGCAGGGATTCTCTCACACGTAAATTTACAAAACCTGTTTTTGATGACCCGCAGGATGATCTGCTGACAAGACCAATCGTATCTGATGCAGAATTGAATTCGTATGCCTTAAGCCCGATCTACCAGCATATCATGCATTTTAGAGCATACAGCAAAAGCGAATACAATTTTAATAATGGCAGCCGTATCAATGCAATTATTTCCTTTCAGCAAAACCAAAGGAAGGAACACGACTTTCCAATACAGAAAGATCTTCTTGGAGTTTCAATGTATTTAAATTCCTATTGCTATGATGTTTTATATCAGTATAAAAAAATACACAACATCACTTTTTCAACTGGAATTAACGGCGCATTTCAAACGAACAAAAATAAAGATGCGCATGATATTCCCATCCCCGATTACAAATTATTCGATGGCGGAATATATAGTCTCGCTAAATGGAATCAAAAAAAATGGACGGTTACCGGCGGCGTAAGATTTGATGGACGTTTTATTAAAGGAAATAATTTTTACACGAGAGAAGATTCAACTACAGAATTACTGAGCAGGGTGTACGTGCCTGATACTGCAAACGCCGAACTTTTATTTCCTGCTTTTAAAAAGACGTATCTTGGTATATCCTCAAATATTGGCGCAACTTATAAAGCTTCAGAAAATATAATCCTAAAATTAAATCTCGCGCAGGGATTTCGTCCGCCGCACGTTTCTGAATTTGCATCCAATGGTTTGGATGGCAGCGCACATTCTTATTTTATCGGGAAAGGCGATTTAAAATCCGAGTTTAACTGGCAGGTTGATTTTGGAGCGATCTTTAATTATAAAGATGTAAATGCAAGTCTTACCGTGTTCAACAACTATATCAAAAATTATATTTACCTGGTTCAACTTGTAGATAATAATGGAAATCCTATAGAATTGATTCCTGATAACAAAACTTTTCAGTACCAGCAAAGCAATGCTGATTTAGTTGGTATGGAATGTATGGTGGATGTTCATCCTGAAGCCGTCAAAGGGTTCAGTGTGCTCAATAATTTTTCAATGGTATATGGTTTCAACAAAGATGCAAAATATAAAAATAAAGGAATTGACGGAGAATATTTGCCTTCCATTCCTCCTATCCGGTTGCTTACCACACTTCGCCAGGAAATAAAAATAAATACAAAAATACTTCCTAAAATTTCCTTAAAAGTAGAGTCGGACTTTAGCGCAGCGCAAAAACGATACCTGTCTTTAAACAATACGGAAACTGCAACCTCCGCGTACATACTGTTGAATGCAGGAATTAATTTTACTTTTCAATATTCAAAAAGGTTGCCCCTGCAGCTGCAGTTTGAAGTCAGCAATCTGCTGAATAAAGCGTATCAGTCCAATCTCAACCGCTTAAAATATTTTGAATATTATTCTGAATCTCCTACCGGGTACACAGGGATTTACAGTATGGGAAGAAATTTTACTTTGAAGCTGCTGCTTCCTTTTTAATCTTTTCAGAAATGCTTTTCATCTGCTGCGCATTTTCTACTGCATATCCGAAGATATCGTTGTTGAAGAAAATGTACGCCTGCTTTGCTTTTTTAGTAGATTGAATAGTTTCCACTGCTTCTTTCAACTGTGCTGCGCTGTAATTCGAAGCATATAATTGTTGCTCACCATGAAAACTGTAATACACAAACGGCGTATTGCAAATGATGTCTTTCGGTAATGCCGGATGACTCATGCCGCAAAAGCTGATATGATGTTTTGCCAGTGTTTTATACACTTCTTCCTTCCACCAGCTTTCATGCCTGAACTCTATCACATTAGAAAAAGACGGATCAATGCTGTCAATAATTCTTTGTAAAAATTCTTCGGAATATGAAATCCGCGGTGGAAGCTGAAATAATATACATCCTAATTTATCTTTTAATCCATCACGCACTGTTGTATAAAAATCAGTAAGCATATCTGCAGTACCGGAGAACTTTTTATAATGTGTGATCGCTTTCGGCGCTTTAACTGCAAATCGAAATTTAACCGGAGCTTTATCATACCAGTTTTGTAAAAATGAAAGTTGAGGGAAACGGTAAAAGGTTACATTTAATTCCAGCGTATCAAAAAACTGGCAATAATAATCGAACCATTTTCTTTGAGGAAGTCCTTCCGGATAAAACACACCCTTCCAGTGTTTATAGTGAAATCCGGAACAACCTATATGCCATCGGATCATAAAGTTTTATTTAAAAACAATTTTATGAATCGATAGTTTATTCAAACTTTGTAACTTAGGTGTATGAAAAATTGCAAAGCTGCATTTATTTTTTTGCTGTTGATTGCCTTGAGTAACCTGCTTGATGCACAGCAGCTTTCTCCATTGGACACTACGGTTATTGGCAGGAATGAAGACGTAGGTAAGTATGTGTCGATGCGCGGCTTTCGAATGTATTATGAAACGTATGGCGAAGGCGAACCTGTAATATTTATACACGGCAACGGCGGATCTATCAATAATTTTTATTTCCAGAATTCTTTTTTCTCCGCAAAATATAAAGTGATCATGGCAGACAGTAGAGCACAAGGGAAATCTTTGGATTACAGCGATTCTATCAGTTATGAAATGATGTCGGATGATATCAACGCGCTGCTGGATAGTTTGCATATTACATCCACTTATGTTGTTGGCTGGAGCGACGGCGGAATAATTGGGTTGATGTTAGCCATACGTCATCCGGAAAAAGTAAAAAAGCTGGCAATCACCGGTGCAAATTTATGGCCCGATACAACTGCAGTTGAAACGTTTCCATATAAATGGGCGAAAAGTTCTTATGATTCCTTGCGGCGATTACCGAAAAATAAAGAAAATAAAAACGCCACGAAATTATTTCGCCTGCTGATCAATGAGCCTCATATCACCTTAAAACAATTGCATGGTATTAATTGCCCGTCTCTCATTATCAGTGGCGACCAGGAAATTATACGACCAGAACATACTGTACTTATAGCACGTTCCATTCCTAATTCAAATTTGTGGATCATTCCTGATTCCGGGCATTCAACACCGGTTTTCAGCAGCGAGCAATTCAATAAAACTGTAGATGATTTTTTTCAGAAGCCTTTTGAAAAAAGAACAGGCTTCAGGACATTTGAATAGAGCTGCTTACAGCTTAAATCCCTTTGTGTAATTTTCCCATTTCTCAAGAACCTGCAGGAAATTTTCAGGCAACGGCACTTCAAAATACATAGGCTCATTCGTGAGAGGATGAATAAAACCAAGGCTTTGCGCGTGTAATGCATGATAAGGCATCAGCTTAAAACAATTTTCTATAAACGTTTTGTATTTGCCGTAAACCGTTCCGGCTAAGATCTGGTTGCCGCCGTAACTGTAGTCGCCGAATAAAGTGTGACCTATATATTTCATGTGCACGCGGATCTGGTGCGTACGTCCGGTCTCCAGTCTACATTGCACCTGCGTCACATATCCATAACGCTTTATCACTTCATAATTTGTTACCGCAAATTTCCCGGCGCTTCCATCTTCCACCGCCATAAATACTTTACGATTGTTTGGATTGCGTGCAACATTGCATTCTATCCTGCCACTTTCTTTTTCCAGATCGCCCCAAACCAATGCGATATAATGACGCTTGATTGTTCTGTCGAAAAATTGTTTAGAGAGATGCGTTAGCGCGTGCTCTGTTTTACCGATAATAATTAATCCTGAAGTATTCTTGTCTAAACGATGCACTAAGCCGGGACGTGTTGCGCCGGAGATCTGCGGCAGTTCCTTGCAATGCCAGAGCAATGCGTGCACCAACGTACCGTGAAAATTTCCGTGACCGGGATGCACCACCATTCCCGCTTTTTTATTGACGACCATGACCACATTATCTTCATACACGATGTCAAGTGGGATATTCTCAGGCTCAACGGTATAATCCCACACAGGATTTGGCAGCACAACCTGGACAAGATCGCCGCCTTTAACTTTATAGTTTGATTTTACCGGTTTTTGATTGACAAGGATACTGCCGACTTCAGCAGCATTTTGAATTTTATTGCGGGAAACACTGACGATGCGTTCTGATAAAAATTTATCGATGCGCAGGGGCTCCTGTCCTTTATCAATTACAAAGCGATGATGCTCGTATAATTCATCTTCTTCCTGCTCTACATCGGGAAGTTCAGATGGGTCTAAAAGATCATTTGTTGTTTCAATATTTTCCGGATGGTCATTATTTATCTCATCCCCCTTGATTCCCATTGATAAGGGGGAGGCAGCATTCTTTATTTTATCAGTTGATTTCATTTGATATCTACACTTTGGGTAACAGCTAATTCAGCGTTAAACACTTTAGCAAAGTTATGAATAATATGCTGCTTTACTTCTTCCGTACTCAAATCGTAATCGAATGGTAACTCTTCACGGAGAGAAGTGACGCCTTTATCAGGAATTCCGCAGGGAACAATAAAATGAAAATAATGAAGATCAACATTCACATTCAGAGCGAAACCGTGCATAGTAACCCATCGCGATGTTTTTACTCCGAAGGCACATATCTTTTTAGGCTTTTTATCTTTGTTAGAATTCACCCACACCCCTGTTTCTCCTTCTATTCTGTAGCCTTCGAGGTGATATACTGCAATTGTCAGGATGATCACTTCTTCCAGCATCCTCATATATTTTTTGAGATCCGATGTAAAAAAATCGAGGTCTAAAATCGGATATCCCACTATTTGTCCCGGACCATGAAAGGTGATATCTCCGCCCCTGTTGATGGGAACAATACCAATATTTTTTTGGGAAAGAAATTCTTGTGAGAATAATAAATTTTGTGGCTTGGAGGATTTACCCAGCGTGATGACCGGTTCGTGTTCACATAAAATCAAAGCGTGATGACCGGAATTAGAAATGCCTTCAATTTTATTTTGAATAAGTAAATTGAATTTTTGAGTTTGAATTTCTAAAGCATCTGCATACTTTATAAGACCGGCATCTATAACATCTATGTGTTGCATGTTATCATAAATAAATCAAAATGGATTTTGTGCCAGCTGAGATTTCAACTTGCCGATCACATCCACTTCTATGGCATCTACACCTTGCAGTTCTGCTAAATAAAAAGATATCCAATCTGTATAGTGAATAAGATACATACTTCTGATCAGATCATAATCTCCTTTGGAATAGATCTCTACAATTTCACTCGCATATTGCCTTACAACTTCCTTTGTAAATTCCATGCGCTCCTGGTTGCGCTCAAAATCGTGATTGTTCCTGATAAACACTACCGCGATCTTTTCATTTCTTTCTCTCCATCCTACCAATTCATTATGGTTCATTTCCGGAACTACATGATGCCAGCAAAGCATTTTAGAATTTTCGTTAATCTGCTGGCGGAAGCGAATTGAAACACCCTCAAACTTTGCATCAGAATAAATGACAGGTATTTTATTTTGTAATTTCTGCGCGATTTCTTTTGCTTCTTTTTTTATCTGATCCTCTTCGGCATCTAACAACGCTATTGCATCTTTCAGATATTGCCGGAATCCCCCTTCCAGTAAACCTAAATGAAACATGATATACAACAACTGCACAAATGATTGACCGAAAGCAGCACGCGGAGGAGAACCGCCGTCAATATTTATATAATCAATATCGTTTGTCTCGGCGTATTCCTGGACGAGTCCACCCGAAGTGATACAAACGATCTGCGCATCTTTTTTAAATGCCTGCATCAGTGCCGATAAAGTTTCTTCCGTGTTGCCGGAATAAGAAGAAATAATAACGAGTGTATTTTCATTGACAAATGCCGGGATCTGGTATTCTTTATTCACGATGATGGGAACAGCAATATCATCGCGCAGCACATTGGATAAGATCGTTCCGCCAATACCCGAGCCGCCTAAACCTGAGATCACGATGTTCCTGATCGGAAATTTATTCTTCCCGATCTTTGCATTTTCACCGATCTCTATAGCACGTTTCAGCTGCGCAGTAAAGCCTGATATCAATTCATCCATTTTCATGCGATACGTTTATTTTTATATGTGCGCATGGAATACCCATTAACACCAGAGAAAATATTACTGTGTCCGGGGTATTTCATACGTATTATTTATATTTAATGGTGCGTATGAATTCCTTAAAACACAAGAGAGAATATACTGTGTGCAAAGCATTTCATAAACATAGTATTTTGATTGTTAATCATGCAAAAAAACGAAAAAAACATCATAAGTCAAAAATCAATTATCTTTATGAAGTATTTTTATGCAAAAGACAACAGAAACAGGCGAAAACGCTGAACTTTTAGCACAAGCTTTCTTAAAAAAGAAAAATTACAGCATTTTGTTCACGAACTGGAGACACCGGCACTCTGAAGTTGACATCATTGCACAGGATGGCGACATTGTTGTGTTTGTGGAAGTGAAAGCGAGAAATACCGATGCTTTCGGGCTGCCGGAAGATTTTGTGGATGAAATGAAAATAAATAAAATGGAAGAAGCTGCGGATGCTTACATTGAACAATTTTCATGGGAAGGCGAACTGCGGTTTGATATTATTTCCGTGGAGAAACACAATGTGATCACGCATTTTGAAGATGCATTCTATTAGTAGTTTGCAGTTGGCACAAGTCCGTTGGCAAATGAAATAGTAGTCAAATTTGTAACCGCTCAATTTAATTCCTATCTTTGCAAACTAATTATTTGCTAATTGCAAACTATCAACAATGACTAACGAACAATACAAATCACTTCAAGAAAGAGTTGACTCTTTTAGGAGGTATCTTTGACGTCGATAATAAAATCGAGCAGATCAAGGATGATGAAGCCAAGACCTTAGCTCCTAATTTCTGGGACGACCAGCTGAAAGCGCAAGCCTTAATGAAGGAGATCAAACAGAATAAACACTGGGTGAATCTCTATAAAAACATCGAAAGTAAATTCGGTGATATTACTGTTTTGCGCGAGTTCAATGAGATAGGAGAAGCCACAGACGATGAGGTAGATAAGCAATACCGTGAAGTGGTGGCGGAACTGGATGAAAATGAATTTAAATCTACGCTTAAAAATGAGGAAGATAGCCTGAGCGCTATTCTTGAAATTAATGCAGGCGCGGGCGGAACGGAAAGCTGCGACTGGGGTTCCATGCTCATGCGAATGTACACGATGTGGGGACAAAAGAATGGCTATAAGGTAAACGAACTCGATTACCAGGCTGGCGATGTTGCAGGAATAAAATCGGTGGTATTAGAATTTGAGGGTGATTTTGCTTTCGGCATGTTGAAGGGAGAAAACGGTGTTCATCGATTGGTACGCATTTCACCATTTAATTCCCAGGGAAAACGAATGACTTCTTTCTGTTCTGTTTTTGTACATCCTGTTGTAGATGACAGCATCCAGATCGATATTAATCCTGCAGATCTCGATTGGGATACTTTCCGTGCGCAGGGTGCAGGTGGGCAGCACGTCAACAAAACGGAATCTGCCGTACGTGTAACGCACAGACCAACGAATACTATCGTAGAGTGTCAGCAGCAGCGCTCTCAAATTCAAAACAGGGAAACCGCTTTGAAGATGCTGAAATCAAAACTATATGAACTCGAAATGCAGAAAAAACTGGAAGCGCGCGATGCAGTGGAAGCCCAGAAGATGAAGAACGAATGGGGCTCGCAGATTCGCAGTTATGTTTTGGATGACCGCTGGGTGAAAGATTTGCGCACAGGCTATAAAGTAACTAACCCTGATAATGTTTTGGATGGAGATCTGAACGGATTTTTTAAGGCTTATTTGCTGCATAAAGAAGAGAAATAATTCGACGTTATAGATCCCAAATCAAGTTTGGGATGTTTTACTTTTTGTGAGGGGCGGCTTCGCCGCCCCTCACTTTCACATCGTCATCCTGAACTTGATTCAGGATCTAAAAAGCAACTCTTAACATGAGCGAGCCTCTCATAGAAAATATTGATTACTATTTTGATGAATTTGGCAGAATGGTCTTCACCAAAGAATATCATTTAAAGCGGGGATACTGCTGTGGAAATAATTGTTTGAATTGCCCGTGGAGAAATAATGACAATGAACGCGATAATAAATAACAGGTTTCCGTAATATCATCGCCATTTCGACTCACGAAATGTTGACGTTTGTCAATATTATTAATTTATTTTCCAATTATATAAACTAAGTTTTATAATCTTTCAAGATTTAATATCTTTGTGCTATTCTGCACAAATAATATCATAAGTATGTCAAAATTTTACACGCTGTTGCTGGCAGCACTGCTTTATCATGTTTCTTTTTCTCAATGTATGCTGAAAGAGATCAGCTTAAATGAAAGGATAAAAGAATCACATTTTATCTTGGAAGGAAAAGTTACTGCAACGCAATCTCTATGGGATGCGGAACATCAGAATATATATACGCTCTCTACTATTAAATTATATAAATCATTTAAAGGTAGCCTGCAAACAGGAGAAATTATTTTAGCAACAACCGGTGGAACTGTTGGAGAAAAGACCCAATTCCTGGAACCTTCATTTACTTTACATCAGGGAGATGAAGGTGTATTCTTAGTAAAACAATTACCGGATGGTATTATCAGTTTTCCCGGTGTGATCTATGAAACTTATGCATATAGCCAGGGTTTCATAAAAAAGCAGGCATATTCAGAAGAATATAATGATATATTTCACAGCTACAATTCACCGGGAGATCTCTATTCAAAAATTACTTCAATTACCAATGAGCCCTTTAAGGAAATAACAAAAGAACCGGTAACTATAAAGCAAAGTGCAAACAAAGCTCTGGCGCCTTCTATTACTTCTTTTTCGCCTTCTACAATTACAGGCGGAACAGTAAGTGTTTTAACCATCAACGGAACAAATTTCGGCAGGTATACAGGTAGTGCTACAGTACAGTTCAGGAATCCCGATGCAGGTGGCAGTACCGCTTATTATTCTTCCCTGCCGGGTTCAGTTTATGTAAACTCATGGACCAATACACAAATTCAGGTGACGGTTCCCGGTCACTATTATATTTCCGGTGCCGGCACGGGTTTATTTAAAGTAATTGATTCTGCCGGAAATGTTTCCACTTCACCGTCTGCAATAACAGTTCCTTATAACCAGTCAGAAAAAGATCTTAACCGTCATCATTTTGTAAATGTGTCATCAGGAGGATATAAACTCCAACTGAATACACTTTTTAATTTAAACACACTTGCCAAAACGTCGTTTATTCGTGCGCTCAACAAATGGAAATGCAAAACAGGAATAAATGTTACGATCGATACTGCAACAACATCATTAAATTGCAGTGTGGGATTTGATAATATAAATGTTATAGGTTTTAATGATCCTACTTGTTCCAATCCGTTAGGTGTGGGAGTGCTGGGAAGGGCAAGCATTATTATAGGAAACTGCAGCAGTACTCCCGGAAAAATTTATATGGAATCTTTTGACTTGTTTTTTTCAGAGACAACAACAACAAACTGGAGTTTCGATACCCTGCCTTCAGTGGGTTTATATGATTTTGAAAGTGTGGCATTGCATGAGCTGGGTCACGCTTTCGGACAAGGGCATGTTTTAAATGCGGATGAAATAATGTTTCCTTCGTTGGGAAGCAATAAGCGTATTGCAACACTTAATGATGCTACAGATGTCACTAATGTAAATGATGTAATGAGCAGGAGTATTTCAGGTCCGATTATTTGTTCTTATACGCATCATGTTCCTTCTACATTCAGCTGCAACCAGTCGTTATCTGCAAATTTTACAGGAAGCGCCGTAACAGGCTGTGCGCCTTTAACAGTTCAATTTACAAACACATCAACAGGAATACCTACTGCTTATAGCTGGGATATTGGCAACAACGGAACAATTGATTTTACGAGTCAAAATGCCTCATATACTTTTACAACTCCCGGAACATACGCAGTAAAGCTTGTGGTTCAGGACGTATCTAAAAAGGATTCTGTTGTAAAACTGAACTATATCAGGGTTACTTCAAAACCTACAGTAACTGTAAGCAACCTGCAAAATGTATCGTGCTTTAGCGGCACAAACGGGAGCTTAAAAGCCATTCCAAGCAGTGGAACCGCACCTTATACTTATACATGGACGGGTACTATACAAACAACACAAACCATTACTAATCTCGCGGCTGGAACTTATACGGTTACTGTAAAAGATTCTAATTTGTGTACTGTCACATCCACGGTGAATACCTTGATACAGCCAACTACATTATTACTTTCATTCAATACTACTCCTTCATCAGGCAACAATGGTACTGCAACAGTAAATGTTCTCGGCGGAACACCGGGTTATACCTATACATGGAACACTATACCTGTGCAAACTACTAAGACTGCAACAAACCTCGCTCCGGGAAATTATTCTGTTACGATAAAAGATTTCAATCTCTGTACTAAAACCTCAACCACATTGGTGGGAACTGCTACGGGAATCACTGAAATTGAAAAGCAGTTTGAATCATTGTACGTTTATCCGAATCCTGCAAATGATATTCTAAATATAAATGTGGAATTGAAACAGCAAAAAGATATCATATTGCAGCTTATTTCTATTGAAGGAAAAATTCTGAAAGAAAAATTCCTTAATAATATCCGCCAGACCCAAAGCTATTTTGAATTAAGTGATCTTGCCACGGGAACATACATTTTAAAAATTGTAACACCGGAAGGTAATACATTCAGAAAGGTGGATATACAACATTAGTCATTGCATTCAACTTTGTGAATTAATGATGCATAAGTAAAAGTGAGAATTGAATATGATGTGAGAATTCTAATTCAAAATTCATCTACGCTCCTTTCCCGAAATAATTTACAACCCTTTTTTCAAGCCAGTTGTGCTCTTCCGAAAGATTTTCGCAAAAACCAACATGTCCGCCGTTGATCGGAATTTCAAGATTGAAATATTTGGAACGCTTGGCTTCCTCGATCGGGTAGCATTCCTTCGTCAATAAAGGATCATTATCCGTATTGATCAGCAAGGTGTTTGTTTTAATATTTTTCAGGTAAGAAGATGCCTGAACTTTTTTATTATAATCATACACACTTTTAAATCCATACAATGGCACTGTATAGCGCGCTGTAAATTCCCATAAATTTTTTGATTCGAGAATATATTTATAATCTAACTCTCCAGGAAATCTTTCCATCTTATGTTTTACTTTTTCTTTTACCTGGCTGGTAAATCTCCTCTCATAAAGCTGGTTCCAGCCCGTTAATATATGCTGGAAAGAGGTTTCATAACAAGTTGGAACAGAAACAGCCACTGCTGCATTTATCTTCTTTACGGAAGTCCATGATTCTTCACCCAAATATTTTAATACCAGATTTCCACCTAGTGAAACACCAATCAAATTTATTTCTTTATAATTTTGAGTCCGAACAACATGCTGGATCACCCAATCGAGGTCATCTGTTTTACCGGAATGATAAGAATATAACTGACGGTTATCTTCACCGCTGCAACCGCGCAGGTTCCATATCAACACATCGTAACCGTTTTTATTGAGAATTTTTGCAAGTCCTTTTGCGTACACGCGATCAGAGCTTCCCTCGAAGCCATGTGAAATAATGATCAGTTTTGTACTTTCTACTTTCCGCCAATCCAAATCTATAAAGTCATCGTCCCAGGTTTCAATTCGCTCTCGTTCGTAAACGATGCCTTCAACCTTCCTGTACAAATTGGGGACAATGGTCTGAAGATGGTTTGTATAAAGCCATTTCGGATTGTGGATTACTGTAGAATTCAGTAGCATGAGTTTCTATGTTTAAGTTTTTAAAAATTGGATCATTCATTCTTTTTCGTTAGTCAAAAATTCCATAAGGTATTCGTTCACTTCTTGCGGACAATCGTTTTGAGTCCAGTGAGAACACCTTGGAATGTACTTTACTTGGTAACTAGAATTGATGTAATGTTGTGTATTATATGTAAGCTCTTTCCCAAGAGCTTTATCGCCTTCGCCCCAGATTAATAACATGGGACATTGGGTTTTATTTTTAAATATACCACTTTTTGGCTTAACCCGCAACATGGCTCGGTAATAATTTATTGAGCCTGTGAGCGCGCCGGGATGCTGGAACGCTTTTACAAACTGATTGATATCTTCATCCGTAAAATTTTCTTTGTTATACATCCATCCTCTTACAAATTGTTTAAAGAACAGCGGAAGGGTATATTTATAGAGCAGTTCGGGAAGGAAAGGTATCTGATGCATGATCATATACCAGCTTCGCAACAACTGACTCGGGTTATTTCTGAATGCCTTCATCATCTCTTTTGGGTGCGGACAATTCAACACTACTAATTTTTCTGTTAGCTCGGGGTATAATGCGGAAAACGCCCAGGCTACAGCGCCGCCCCAGTCGTGACCAACGATGTACGCTTTTTTAAAACCGAGTTTTGTTACGAGTTCTGCAATATCACTTGCAACAATATGCGAGGCATAATTTTCAGCACCGTTTGGCTTATCACTTAAATTAAAGCCGCGCAGATCCGGTGCAACAACAGTAAAGTGTTCTGCCAATACGGGAATCTGGTATCGCCAGGTGTACCAGAATTCGGGCCAGCCGTGCAAGAGCACCACTAACTTTTTGCCTGTTCCGCTCCTTGCAATGTGCAGCTTAATGCCATTGACTTCTATGAATTCATGGGTTATTGTTCCGGCGTCTTGTGCAGTAGTATTCATATTGTTGATTGTACAGCTAATATAAAAATATTTCTAAATATTACTGAACGCCGCTATTAGAATTCCTGTGATGCAGAGCGATCTTCAGCAGGTTCTTTAAAGCTCTTATCTTGTTTCCAAAAGTGATCTTTAAATTTTTCCTGAGTTTATATTTTTTCGGAATGAAGCCATCTTTCAGAAAATACGAACAGATCTCTGTGCCATATTTATCTATTGCGGAGAGCTTAACCGAATCTCTTCCAAAAACCTGCACCTGTCCGAACGCATCATTAAAGTTGTTGTTGTGAATCCCCTGTCCGCCCCGGTTCCATAAATTCAAACGCAAATCATTTTTTATGATGGAAGCCAGTTTAGAATTTTTCTGAGCCAGTCCACCTGCCATCAATTCCGGGAAACCTGAGTTCTTACCGTCATCGATTGCAGCTGTGTGAGCATCACCACTTAATACTATGACATTCTTTATCTTGTTTCTGTTGCATACGTCTAATAACTTTTTTTGTGTTTCGGGATATGCAAACCACATGGATGCGAGCGAGGCAGCAATATATGCGCCTGTCATTTTGTTCGGCAGTTCCTGTTGTTCCTTTATACAAATGTCGAGCACTTTTTTATACGACTTGTTGAATGTCGTTCCGCTCACAATAAATTTCCAGTCTGCTTTAGAGCTTTGCAATTTGGTTAACAGCCATTGCAGCTGCGCTGAATCCAGCAATTGGTGACCTTTCGGAACTTTGTAATTCCATCTGCCATTTTTCTTTTTGTAAAAAACTTCTCCGTTTGGAGAACGCGTGGAGCGTGTATCAACGAAAAAAAATTCACAGTTGCCATAAACAAAAGAATGATAAACTTCGTCTTTAACTTCATTATAGCCAGGAAAGAATTGCTGATAACCTTTGATTATATTTCTACGCAAAGAATCGGGATAAGGAATTTCTTTGATGTCTGTTTTGTTGCCGGTCACCCTAATGACACAATGCGAGGACTTTGAAAAATCATCACATACGCCATCTTCATCATCGAAAATATAATCAACCGGAGTGGTTTGCAGCATTTTTGAAAGGTTCGGCATTGCATACCTTTTTTCATATACCGTTTTTAATCTTTCCAGATTTTGAGTGAAATAAAAAGGATCTGTAGTGAAGTTATCCGGATACAGCCAATCGCCTAAATGCAGAAAAAATGCAGGATTGTGTTTCTGCATTTCGATAAAGATACTGTCGTCGTGATGCTGTTCCGTGCAGGACCCAAACACAAAAGAGAAGTTTGAAATTTCATTTGGCTTCGGAAAAGTTTTAAAACTGTTAATAGTTTTTGTTTCCCTGTTATTGATCACAATGCGATAATGATAAACCGTTGAAGGTGCAAGATCTTTCAATTCAATTTTAACGACATTAAAAGGATCAGAATAAAAGGGAAAAGAAATATTTTTGGAATAACCGTCGTTAGCTGATAAATAAATATCTCCTTTGCAACTTTGATCCGTAAAAAATACAATCCTGGCGGAATGATCCGTTACCGCACCAACAACAGGTCCATACGTAATTGATTGGGAAAAATCATTTATAAATACAAGTTGAAGCCATAAAAAAAACAATATATTCAGTTTCTGCGTTTTCATTTCTTAACTTATTATTTTCGACTTACGACTAATTTCCTACCTTCGCATAAATCTACTAAAATTGGCGTTTCCTGATCAAATAATTTTTATAGTTGGTAATTCCCGCAGTGGCACTACCATGATGCTTCGTATTTTAAATAACCATCCGCAGGTAATGGTATTAAATGAATTACACTTTTTTGAACAGCTATGGTCGCCGGATGATGAAGGCAAGGCTATCTCCAAAGAAACCGCTATTCAACTGGCTTCTAAACTATTGCTGACGCAACGAGTGGGTTACATGACCCACGACCAGGATCACACGAAATTTTATGAAGAAGCAACCTTACTGGTCAATGAAATTAATAAAGATCCGCTATTTGCAGAAGACGTATTTACATTTTTCTGCAATCGTGAAGCAGCATTGCATGGAAAACCTATTGTGTGTGAAAAAACACCGCAAAATATATTCTATTTAAAAGAGATATTCGGATTATATCCGAATTCCAAAGTGATCAATATGGTGCGGGATCCGCGGGGAATTTTATTATCGCAGAAAAATAAATGGCAGCGAAGAAAGCTTGGCGGACATTACATGACACAAAAGGAAGCCTTCCGGTTACGCATTAATTATCATCCGCTCACTTTAAGTAAATTATGGAATGCAGCAGTTAACGCTGCTTTAAAATTCAATAATGATCCGCGTGTATTATCCATACGATTTGAAGATCTGTTGAATGACCCTCAATTAACGTTGCAAAAAATATGCAAACACATAGAAGTAGATTTTGATGTGAACATGTTGAACATCACACAGGAAAGTTCTTCCATAGAAAAAGACAGCAAACAGATCGGATTTAAAAAAGAACGCGCAGACAATTGGCGGTTGGGCGGACTGAACATAACTGAACGCTGGATATGCCAAAATACGTGCAGAGAAAATATGCTGAAGTATAATTATCAACCCGAAAGTATCTCTCCGAATATTTTATTGCTGTTATATTATTACATCTCCTTCCCTGTAAAAATTACATTAGCTTTATTGATGAATCTGAATCGCATGAAGAATATCTTTGAAACATTAAAACGACGAATGAATTGATGCCGCACGAATTTACCAGACAGCATATTTTTAACCTGGATTTTATTGCGGAAGATAATTTTGACAATATTATCCGGGATATTATTGAACGACCTGCGGATAACAATGAATTCCCCGCCATCATTACGCCAAACGTAGACCTTACGGTTCATTTGAATAATAATCCAACGCTTTTATCTCGCTTTCAACAGTCGCGTTTCATATTACCGGACGGCTTCCCGATCATCCTGCTGAGTAAATTATTGGGGAAGCCACTTAAGAACCGTTTAGCAGGAAGCGATCTTTTTCCTGTTACCTGGAAGGCGATCATTCAACATCAAAAAAAAGTATTTTTAATTTTACCAAATGAAGCTGTTGCAGCAAAACTAAAACAGGAATATGGCGACATGCAATATTACATTCCGCCATTCTTCGACGCGACGAATGAAGATGTAGAATTTGAAAGTGAAAAGATCTTTCCATTGCTGTTGCTATATCAGCCTGATTTTGTATTTCTCGGATTGCGGTATCCTAAACAGGAAATGCTGATTGTAAATCTTCACGATAAATTAAAAAATACAAACAATAAAATGCCGTTGTTCTTTAATCTCGGCGCATCGTATGAATTTTATACCGGCATGAAAAAACGCGCACCATTATGGATGCAGAAAATTGGGATGGAATGGCTGCACCGCTTTTTATCAGAGCCGCGACGTACGTTTAAGCGTTATTTCTGGGATGATTTATTTATCTTTAAAATGTTCCTGAAAGAACTCTTTAAAAAATGCTAAATTTTAAATGTTGAATTCTAAATTAAAATGACAAAGATTATATTACACCTGATCTTTCATTCAACATTCAACATTTAGAATTCAATATTACTCTATGCATTCAACACTCGACGATATAGACCACAAAATTCTTTCCATCTTAATGAATGATGCGAAGACGCCGTACACAGATATTGCGAAAACTTTATTTGTATCGAGCGGAACTGTGCATGTACGCATGAAGAAGATGGAAGACATGGGCATTATCAAAAGTTTTAATTTACAGCTCAATCACCAGAAATTAGGTTACGACATTACAGCTTTCCTTGGAATTTATCTCAATAAAAGCTCGCAATACGATATCGTTGCAAAAGCGCTGGAAGCCATTCCTGAAATTGTGGATGTGCATTATACCACCGGCAACTACTCGATGTTTGTGAAGCTGATCTGCAAAGACACCGATCATCTTCGCACAGTGCTGATGGAAAAAATTCAAAAGATCGAAGAGATCACGAGAACCGAAACTTTTATTTCCCTTCGCGAAAGCATCAGCCGCCCAATCAAGATCGACGAATAAATTTGGGCATAGCGGCGCAGTGAACTGCATCCCCACTTCCATAATTTTTAATATCTTTGCAGCGATGAGGATCTTCAACAACATACTGGAAACAATCGGCAACACACCTATCGTGAAACTGAATAAGATCACCAAACATATTCCTGCAACAGTTTGCGTAAAAATAGAATCTTTTAATCCCGGACATTCCATTAAGGATCGCATGGCGGTAAAGATGGTGGAAGATGCGGAAAAAGACGGAAGGCTACAACCCGGCGGCACGATCATCGAATGTACAAGCGGCAATACCGGCATGGGTCTTGCAATGGTGGCATGTATAAAAGGTTACAAATGTATTTTTACTTCAACTGACAAACAATCAAAAGAAAAATTTGATATGCTGCGGGCGATGGGCGCGGAAGTGATCGTTTGTCCAACGAATGTTGAGCCAACCGATGAACGCTCTTATTATTCTGTAGCTAAAAGATTATCGGAAGAAATTCCGAATTCCGTGTGGATGAATCAATATGATAACCTTTCCAACCGCCAGGCGCATTATGAAAGTACAGGACCGGAAATATGGAATCAAACTGACGGCAAGATCACGCATTTTGTTGTGGGTATTGGAACCGGCGGAACGGTATCAGGTACTTCCAAATATTTGAAGGAACAAAATCCCTCCATTAAAACATGGGGCATTGACACGTACGGTTCTATTTTAAAACAATATTTTGATACGGGAACTTTCGATCCGAAAGAAATTCATTCCTATATCACGGAAGGAATTGGGGAGGATATTATTCCGAAGAATTATGATTTTTCTTTGATTGATTATGTTGAAAAAGTTACAGATAAAGAAGCAGCTTTAATGCAGCGAAGGCTTGCAAAAGAAGAAGCCATCTTTGCAGGAAATTCAGCAGGTTCCGCTATACAAGGTTTATTGCAATTGCATGAAAAATTCCCTTTACAAAAAGATGATCTGGTCGTTATTATTCTGCACGATCACGGTTCACGGTATGTTGCAAAATTCTTTAACGATGACTGGATGCGTGAGAAAGGATTTTTGTAAGGAGTCGAGGTCCACAGTTTTTTCACTCTAACTTTCATTTTCACTCTCACTTCTAATTTAAGTGATCAATAGCACCACTCCTTTGCTTTATCTTTTGTAACAATTGATGCAGTGCGTACAATGGTTCCGAAGGAATTTTACTTTTCACCAATAAATAAGTGGAATTGTTCTGCACCACGATCCTTACAAAATGATCGTCTTCTTCAATTGCTTTTACATTTTGCCATTTGCATGTTCCCGTATTTCCATCATGTGATTCAAACGAAATCATCTCTTCATCAAAAATATACTTTACAGGGTTACCTATATTGGGATCTGCATTAAAATATTTTTTCGCATTCCTGATCACGCCAATATAAAATAAAACCGGTGTAATTATGAAACTGCCACCCAGCAGGTACAAGGTTTCCTTCGGGTAATGCTCATCCATATGGAATGCATTGGTTGCCTTAAAAATAATCAGTAACACACCCGCAACCATCATGGCAATATAACCGAACATCCGTTTTTTATTTTTGAGATAATAAACATCTATCAGCCATTTTTTATAATCTTCGAATGCGAGCTGATGCGAAAAAGAGATTTCCATAGTTTGAGTTTAGATACTGTAAGATAATAAGTACTTTTATAATGATCAATGTTTAATGATGAATGATAAATGATAAATGCTGAATTGATTAACATATAACGTATAACAGATAACTTGTATCAATGACACCGTCCCGTATTATATCTCTCGTTCCTTCTATTACTTTGTTGTTGTTCGATCTGGGCTTGGAAGATAATATTGCAGGAAGAACAAAATTCTGTATTCATCCGGAAGAAAAAGCAAAGAACATCCCGACGATAGGCGGAACAAAAAACGTCAATCTTCAAAAAATAAAAGCATTAAAACCCGATCTCATTATTGCAAATAAGGAAGAAAATGAGCGGGAGCAAATCGAAGCGCTGCAAAGAGAATTTAATGTGTTGGTTACAGATATTGAAACCATGGAGGACAATTATAAAATGATCGAAGAGATTGGTAGAATTACTGAAAGAGAAGACAAAGCAGAAAATATTATCAAACAAACAAAAGCGAATTTCTTAAACCTTGAAGAATTCATTTCCAAATCTTCAAATTTTCAAATCAACACATTGTATCTCATTTGGAGAAAGCCATACATGACCATCGGCAATGATACTTTCATTCATGGAATGCTTCAAACCATCGGCTTAAAAAATATTTTTGGAGATGAGAAGAGATATCCTGTCATTGAAGATCTCGGTGAACTATCAACCGTGAACTGTGAACTTGTTTTACTTTCTTCTGAACCTTATCCTTTCAAAGAAAACCATATTGCGGAAATTCAACAGCAGCTTCCAAATGCAAAAGTGCTGTTGGTCGACGGTGAATTTTTCTCCTGGTATGGCAGCAAAATGATCCACGCCCCTGCTTACTTCCTTCAATTACTGAATACTATTCATGATACAGATAAATTCCCCGGCATTAAGAAACATTAATATTTTTTAAATAAAAAGTCTCCATTCGCATTACGCACTACTCAGTACTATTTCTTATCTTTGCGCTCAGAAAATAAACCAACAAATGAGCAAGATCACGGACCTTTTAGGCGAAGAAAGAGCAAAATTTTTATTAGATCACAAATGTAAAACAGTAGATAAATCATTACTGCATCTCCCTGGTCCTGATTTTATTGACCGCACCTGGGTACATAGCAACCGTGGCATACCTGTTTTGCGAAGCCTGCAGCAACTCTACGGACATGGCAGGTTGGCGAATACCGGTTACGTTTCTATTCTACCTGTCGATCAGGGCATAGAGCATTCTGCAGGTGCCAGCTTCGCGCCTAACCCAATTTATTTTGATTCTGAAAATATTGTAAAATTAGCTATTGAAGGTGGCTGCAATGCAGTGGCTTCTACTTTTGGCGTGTTGGGTTCTGTAGCGAGAAAATATGCTCACAAAATTCCTTTCATAGTGAAAGTGAATCACAACGAATTTTTATCATATCCTAATACATACGACCAGATCATGTTCGGCACGATCAAGGATGCATGGAATATGGGCGCCGTAGCAATTGGTGCAACGATCTATTTCGGCTCTGCAGAATCACGCAGGCAAATCGTCCAGGTTTCAGAAGCTTTCGCATATGCACATGAACTCGGTATGTCAACCATTTTATGGTGCTATCTGCGCAACAACGATTTCAAAAAAGACGGCGTCGATTATTCCACTGCTGCAGATCTGTCTTCACAAGCCAATCATTTAGGCGTAACGATCCAGGCAGATATCATTAAACAAAAATTACCCACAAACAATGGCGGTTATACGGCATTGAAATTTGGCAAGACCAACGATAAAGTATATTCCCAATTGACAACAGATCACCCGATCGATCTGACGCGTTACCAGGTAGTAAATTGTTACATGGGTCGCGCAGGATTAATTAATTCAGGCGGAGAAAGCAAAGGACAAACGGATCTTGCAGAAGCTGTTGATACGGCGATCATCAACAAGCGCGCCGGCGGCATGGGTCTGATCTCCGGACGAAAGTCATTCCAAAAGTAAATGAAAACCGGTGTTGAGTTACTGAATGCTGTCCAGGATGTTTACCTGGATAAGGATGTAACCATTGCATAAAATTTTATCTCTATTTTATTTTTATTTATGAAACGAATAATTTTCATCATCAGTTTTATGTTCTTTGCAGACGCTGCAATCGCAGGACAGAAAAGTGTAGTGAACGAATATTGGGCGATTGACGCACTGACGCTGCAAATACCGGATTCATCAACAACAACTACAACAGGTATTTCTGATTATATAAACAAAAATTTTACAACTGAAAAAGCCAAAGTGCGTGCCATTTTTTTCTGGATAGCCGCTAATATTGATTATGATGCTGAAAATATGTTCGCCATTAATTTTTACGAAAAACTGGAAGATAAAATTTCAAAACCTTTAAAATCACGTAAGGGTATTTGTGAAAACTATGCTGCATTATTCACGGACATTTGCGGTAAGTGCGGAATAAAATGTTACACAGTTGAAGGCTATACACGTCAAAATGGTTTTTCAGATTATATACCACATGCGTGGAGCTGCGCGAATATCGATAGCACATGGTTTGTCTTTGATCCTACATGGGGTTCCGGCTACCTTGATAAAGGTAAGTATGTAAAAAAGATCAACAATGATTATTTCAAGGCACTGCCTTCAGACATGATCGCTTCGCACATGCCATTCGATTATTTATGGCAATTTTTAAATTACCCGGTTTCCAACCAGGAATTTTATGAAGAAAGGACACAGTTAGACAGGTCAAAGCCATTTTATAATTTCCGGGATTCATTACTTGTTTATGAAAAGCAAAGTGACATTGAACGGTTAACAGCATCCGCTGATCGCGTAGAAAAAAACGGTGTTAAGAATTCGCTGATCTTTGACAGGCTGCAGCATTTAAAAATGGAAATTGAAAATTATAAACAAAACCGTGTGGTTACGCTTTATAATGGCGCAGGAGTCGATTATAATAATGCTATTCAGAGTTTCAATAAATTTATTGATTACAGGAATAAGCAGTTTACACCTACGAAAACCGATACACAAATACAAGACCTTTTAGACATTCCATGGAAAAGCCTTCATGATGCTTCAGACAAGCTCGGGCAGATAAATGAAGCAGATGCCGGAAATAATGCTATGCTGGTCAAGCAACTTTACGGATTGTTAGATGACCTTTCAAAACGCGTTAAAGAACAGCGCGACTGGCTGATTACCTATTTCAGTAAGGGAAAGTCGGGCAGAAAATCCATGTTCTATGACAGCAGGTTTACCTTGTTCGGAATACCGGTTAAATAATTGTCTGAATTTGGATTTAAGGATTAATGGATTTAAAGATAAATTTGATATATTGTATAAATATTTTTCAAGGGAATATGAGTGAAGACAACGACAAATATTACAAATGGTATATCTTCTATTATAACCCTGAAGACCCTCGCTTGTTTGTTCCTAAACGCATAGCGTGGACGGGATGGTCACTTAATTTTGCTAACCCTTATGCTTATCTGGTTTTAGCAATATCACTTTTTATTCTTGGGCTCACTTCTTATTTTCTTAGATAAAAATTAGCAGAACTCTTCAGAACTCTACGTCCTTTAAACTTTTTATATTACAAGATGTTAATATGTATTTAGTGTAAATCAATAACATTAAATCCATCTTATGAAAAAGCTAATCAGTATTCCCGCATTTATGCTTGCCGTTTATTTTATAACAGCATGCAGCCATAAACCAAGCGCAGAAGAATTACAGGTGAGAGTAGATTCCATGCAAACTGCCCTCGATTCATTTACAAAAGAACAGGCTACGACCAAGACACTACTTAAAAGATTTGATTCACTCGATTTTGTTTATTACAACGGGCAGCAGTGGGATCAACTCGCTCAAAGCCATGATCCGGGCGTACAGGTTTATTACCCGGATGGTACGATGTCGCTCGGATTGTTTCCAAACCATATCGATCAGCTAAAACCTCTTTTCGCGATGGCACCGGATACAAAGATCATTAACCATCGTGTGAGTTTCGGCAGCCAAGACTGGACAGCAGTCATCGGCGAAATACAAGGCACATTTACAGATACACTGAAAACACCATTTGGTAAAATTATCCAGCCAACCGGAAAGCCATTTAAATTTATGATGTGTACCGTGGCACACTGGAAAGATGGTAAGATCATAGATGAGTACTTGTTCTGGGACAACCATCTTTTTTATAAACAAATTGGATTGGTGAACGATTAATTCCATGCGGTTTCCGGAAAGTGAAATAAAAATGCCCCTATTTCGGGGCATTATATTTTGAGTAAGGATAGAAATAAAAAAAGGCAAGTTACTTACAGCGCACCGCTCAACCAACTACCTTTGCTGCCTTCCGACCCTGGAGGATTTGTCAGGAGCTGGTCGTATAAGACTTGCCCGGCTACAAAGATAGTCATTAATACCAGTATTCTATTTTTAAGAAATTAAATTTTTATATCCTGGGCTTCTTTTGCATAATTTATTCATTATAAAATAACAATACTATATTTATATTTACTATATTAGAAATTATTTATTTTTTCAATCAAAATATAAAACTATGTCACGAACTTTTAAATTGGAACTTACGCAAGCAACCTGTAACATTTTAACGGGAGATCAGGGAGGTGGAGTTGATTTAGGCCCATTTGGCGATTTCAGAAACAAAGATGAAATGTATCTTTTTGGATTCGGAATATCCCGGAAAGGACATTTACTAATTTTTTATCCGAGATCATTGGGATCATTTTCTACCTCCAAAACTTTTGATTATTCACCTTCGATTGAGATTGGCGCTCATGAACTGGATGACGATGACAATCATGTTGAATTTTGTCTTTGGCCGATGGAACTGGACAGCGGTTACGCCAGCAATAGTGATAATTTTTCACGGTTCGGCCAGCATTTTGTAGACCGTTATAACCTAAAAGTATCGGAACTGAGGCAACATCATTATCCTGAACCTGTTGCACACCAGGCTTTTAATGAAATACTAATGTATATGCATCATTTTGCAATATTACTCGGTCAAGGTGTTGGTCAGGATGATGATATTTATACGCCAACTATCATAAGGGTAAGCCACATTCCCGGAATAGCTCCAAGAGATGGATCCAGTGGTGTAATAAGCAGTGAATTTATATTAAATGGAGAGGATGGGAATGGGGATTATACATTAAAATTTAAATATACTTTCGGCGATGGCAGTAAACCTCCCATCTTAGGATAATTTAATAATGAATATAAATAGCATATCAGGGCTTGAAGATCTCAAAATCTCAAGCCCTGACTTTTAATTTTTTCTTATTACTTTTGCCAACATGACAGATATTGATTTTAACCTGAACGAAGATAAAATGCGTTTGGCTGTAGATGAACTGAAATCTAAACTACAAAAAGTATACCTCGGCGGTGGGCAAAAAAAAATTGATAGCGAGCATAAAAAAGGTAAACTGATTGCCCGTGAGCGGATCGAATATCTCATCGATAAAAATTCAAACTTTATAGAATTAGGCGCGTTAACCGGCGATGAAATGTATGCCGAACAGGGCGGTTGCCCATCCGGCGGCGTTGTTGCGGTGATTGGTTTTGTTTCAGGAAGACAATGTATGATCGTGGCAAATGACGCTACTGTGAAAGCTGGTGCATGGTTTCCTATTACAGGCAAAAAAAATCTACGCGCACAAGAAATCGCGATGGAAAACCGGCTGCCCGTTATTTATCTTGTCGACAGTGCAGGCGTTTTTTTACCGATGCAGGACGAGATCTTTCCCGATAAAGAAAACTTCGGTCGCGTATTCAGGAATAATGCAAAACTCTCCTCAATTGGTGTACCCCAGATCGCAGCAATTATGGGGAGCTGTGTAGCGGGTGGCGCATACCTTCCGATCATGAGTGATGAAAGCCTGATCGTTGAAGGAACGGGAAGTATCTTTTTGGCGGGACCATATTTGGTGAAAGCGGCAATTGGTGAAACGGTGGATAAAGAAACCTTGGGTGGTGCGGAAACACAAACTGCATTAAGCGGCGTATGCGATTATAAAGTGAAGGATGATAAAGAATGCCTCGATACCATTAAGAAATTAATTGATAAATACGGAAGATTTGAAACCGCAGGTTTCGACCGTATAAAAGCGAAGAAGCCAAAATTAAATGAGAAGGATATTTATGGCATCTATTCGTTTGCAACAGCAAAACCTTATGATGTGCGCGATATTATTAAACGCATTGCTGATGATTCTGAATTTACGGAATACAAAGAAGATTATGGACAAACCATCGTGTGCGCATATGCACGAATAGAAGGCTGGAGTGTAGGCATTGTTGCCAACCAGCGCTCCGTTGTAAAAAATAAAAAAGGTGAAGTGCAGATCGGCGGTGTCATTTATTCTGATTCTGCGGATAAGGCTGCACGTTTCATCATGCTGTGCAATCAGAAAAAAATACCATTGTTGTTTTTGCAGGATGTTACAGGTTTTATGGTAGGCAGTCGCTCGGAAAATAATGGCATCATAAAGGATGGCGCAAAAATGGTAAATGCTGTTGCAAATTCAACCGTTCCTAAATTCACAGTGATCATAGGAAATTCTTACGGCGCAGGAAATTATGCGATGTGCGGAAAAGCTTACGATCCGCGTTTAATTATTGCGTGGCCTGGTGCAAAGATCGCGGTAATGGGCGGCGACCAGGCAGCAAATACTATATTGCAGATCGAAGTAGCCGCACTGGAAGCAAAGGGCAAGCAATTTTCTGACGAAGAAAAACAAAAAATTCTAAACGATATAAAAGATCATTACAACAAAACTATCACGCCTTATTATGCTGCGGCACGGTTATGGGTAGATGCAGTGATCGATCCGCTGGAAACAAGAAAATGGATCTCTATGGGAATAGAAGCAGCAAATAATGCGCCTGTAGAAAAATTCAATGTTGGTGTACTTCAAACTTAAAATGATAAATTAAAAAAAATGAAAAAATTACTATTCTTACTTTTTATTCCTACTTTAATTTTCTCTTGTAAAAAATCTACGACGGATGTTGATCATCCAAAGCTGGACCATGAAACCATTCTTAAATATATTGCCGACAGCAACCTTACCGGTGTAGATTCAACCGCTTCCGGTTTATATTACATTGTCAGGGATTCTGGAGTTGGTCCGCAGCCAAATACTAATTCTTATGTAACTTTTTTTTATAAAGGTTATCTGACCAACGGAACTGTGTTTGATCAAACAACCGGAACGCCTGTAAAATATTTTTTACATAGCCTTATCCCCGGCTGGATAGAGGGCATGCAATTAATTAAAAAAGGTGGAAAGATTACCTTGCTTATTCCTTCAGCATTGGGTTATGGCGGTAACGCTTCAGAAAAAATTCCCGCGTATTCCGTGCTGATCTTCGATATAGAATTAGTGGATGTTCAATAGGTGAAAAAAAGTTATAGCCTTGCTTAAACTTCCTTAAAAAAGCTGCGTCTAAAAAAGATAAAATTAGATTCGCAGCATGAAAAAATTATTTCTTTTATTAATTCCGCTTGCATTATTTTCCTGTAAAAAATCCGATCAGCCGAAAATTGACGATGCAATTATCAAGCAATACATTGCCGATAGCGGCTTGAATGCCATTGCAGCAGATTCGGGCTTGTACTATGTAGTGCTGAATCCAGGTACCGGCAACAGTCCATCGTTTACATCTTACGTCACTGTAGATTATAAAGGCTATTTAACCGACGGAACTATTTTTGATCAAACTGCCGGAACACCCTTGCTGGCATTATTGAACAGCAGGATAAAAGGATGGCAAATAGGTCTGCAATTAATTAAGAAAGGAGGCAAAATAAAACTTTTAGTTCCATCTCAATTAGGATATGGCGATGCTCCTCCATTTTCAACCGTACCTTCAAATGCTGTGCTGATATTCGATATTGAACTGGTAGATTTCCAATAGTGTTCAGTTAATTTATCAAACTTCTATAGCTCTTTACATATTTGAGTATATTAGTTTCCTGAATCATTAAATGAGAAAAAGGAATATAGTATACGACGGCATTTTTATTTTGCTCCTTACAGCTATTTGTCATTTATTATTCTCCCGTTTGGGCTTCAACCCTACCGACGAAGGCTTTGTGTTATCTGCCTCTAACAGGATGTTGCATGGGATGATTCCGCACGTAGATTTTTCTTCGGTCCGCCCGCTTGGCTATGCCTACCTGCACATTCCTGAACTGCTGATCTCACCAAAATATTTTTTTTTAGTTTCCCGTTTCGTATTCTGGCTCGAGAATGTCCTGATCGCTTTTTTTTGGATGCGTTTCGTGATGAAACAAACACAGGTACAAATTTCTCAGAGGAATTTTTATTTATTGGTGATAGCGACATTTATCTTTAATGTACATTATTTTCCTTGTTCAGTATTGCATACCATTGATGGCTTGTTGTTTTGTCTTATCGGGCTAAATATAATTTCATCAGAAAGGAAATATGCATTCGCGGGTTTTTTATTTATAGGTTTTGCTGCTCTATGTAAGCAAAATTATTTTATTGTACTGCCAGTTACACTCTTGTTGTTTAACAGGAAAAGTTTTATCGGGAATAGTATATTCGGAATTTTGCCTGTTGTAGTGTATGTTCTATTTGTTAGTTTGAATGGCGGATGGAATGACCTGACGACTCAATTAAGGGGACATAATGAGTTGTGGGATGTAGGTTTTAAAAAATATCTTTTCAATTATTTTTTTATTGCCGGATTGATCCTTGGCATTGCAGTCAGAAAGCTAAAAATAAACAATGTTATTTATCTCATTGCTATAACAATTATTTTAAGCGGCTTGCTGGTTTCTGATCACTATCACGGAAATATAGGTTTTATCATTCCCGGAATTTTACTTGTAGAATTATTCTTTACTGCAAAGGAAATCAATTTAAAAAAAGTGATTGGTATTGCATTGTTGCTTGCCTGGTGCGTATCTGTTTCTGTGGGTTATAACACACCTGCATTATTTTTAGGAGGATGTTTTTCGATGCTCATCCTGATATTATTTTCCGACAATTTACAGAAAAGCAATGCTGTCAGCTTTATGAGTACAATGTTTTTATTAGTGATATTTTATTTCGTGCGAACCATACATATATACAGGGATCTCCCGTGCCTCAGGCTTTCACATAAACTCGATGGCATTGTGGAAGGCGCTTCAGGTATACGCACCAACACAAATACTTTCCTTGTGCTGAAAGAACTGGATTCTTTGAAGCATGCAGTTCCGAATCTGGTTGTTGTTCCTGATTTTACCGCATGTAATATTTTACATTCACATCAATCCAAGATCTTAACGGAATGGGCAAACAAAACGGAAATACCAAATGATAAAATTCTGGATAAAGTAGTTTCAAAAATAAGATCCGATTCCACTTTAATATTTGCAATACCAAAATATCAGACTGCTTTATTAAAGGATGGTTTCACCGAATTTTCAAAGCATGGAATGAATTATCCTATCATACGATTTGTAAAAGAAAACTATCCTCTAACAACATCGACAAAATATTTTGAGCTGCGTTTTAAATAGCTCAATCCGCATCAGCTTCACTCCATCGGAAAGAATTATTTTCAAATCCGCACAGATCAATTATCCGGTCAATAACAGTAGCCGCCAGCTGTTCGAAATTCTGTGGCTTGCTATAAAAAGAAGGTGACGCAGGACAAATGATACCGCCGGCTTCAGTAACCGTTTTCATATTATTGATATGGATAAGACTATACGGCGTATCGCGTACCATAAGGATCAGCTTCCTTCTCTCTTTTAAAATAACATCGGCAGCACGCGTAGTAAGATCGTTGGAGATACCACTTGCAATTCTTCCCAACGTTCCCATCGAACAAGGGCAAATGATCATCGTATCATATTTTGCACTTCCGGAAGCAAAGGGCGCAAAGAAATCACTCTTATCATAAAAATCAAATGGATAATTTTTGTAATTATCATTTCCCAACTCATAACTCCACACTTCTTTCGCATTATCAGACATCACGACACCAATCTTTTCCACCTGGTCCTTTAGTCCCAATAATTTATCGAACAAAACTTTAGCATACACAGCGCCGCTGGCACCCGTTACTGAAATCACAATTTTTCTCTTCATTATAGCATCGATTTACCTAATCTAACAGGATAACACTGTGAAATTTTAACTGTTTGGCTTTTCTCAGTTTATTGATTAAATTTACCAAAAGCAGTAAGTTGGTATTATATTTGCACTACCACGTAAAATAACAAAAGAATTTGAAATAGTGGCAAAACTAAAGATCAAAAAATTATTATAACTATTTCATCCTCAACACAAAACTAACAAAAATATACATGAAGAAGTCAAGTATTGTTTATTTAATCCTGGTCATTTTTGCGTGCGGTTCCATTAACCCCCTTCAAGCAAAAACAAATCCTGCAAGTGTTCCTGAAGGTGATATAAAATGGACCACTATAGATAAGGCATTATCTGAGACAAAAATCAACAATAAAAAATTTATTCTCGTTAACCTATATACCGATTGGTGTGGCTGGTGCAAAAAAATGGATGAAGGTGCATTTTCAGAAGCAAGTATTGTTGCTTTGATGAATGCAAATTTCACGCCTGTAAAATTTAATGCAGAAATTGCACAGCCGATTATGTTCAACGGTAAAACTTATAATTTTAATAAGTCTGGACAACGCGGTGCAAACCAGTTAGCACTTGATCTGGGAAGCACTTCCGGAAAACTCGGCTATCCAACTCTAGTTGTATTAGATGCTAATGGAAATAAAATCCAGGCATTCCCGGGTTATAAAGATGTGGAAACGCTGGGTGCTATTTTAAAATATTTTCAAAGTGGAAATTATAAAACGATGGATTTCCAGCAATTTCAATCAGGACAATAAAAACTAACGTTAAATGATAAAAAGCCTTAAAAATGTATTGCCGGTGATTTTAATTGCACTGGCATTTTCTTCCTACGCTGATGGTCCGAAAATAAATCCGGTCTCAGAAACCGCAAAATCAGGAAACCCTGAAAAAAAAATCAACTGGCTGAGCTGGGAAGAAATGGTAAAATTGAATGAAAAAAATCCGAAGAAAATATTTATTGATTTTTATACTTCGTGGTGCGGATGGTGTAAGGTGATGGATAGAAATACTTTTGAAGACACCCTTATCGCGCAAATGATGTCGAAAGATTTTTATTGCGTGAAATTCGATGCTGAAAGAAAAGATACCATTCATTTTCAAAACAGGAACTGGGTATTTATACCGGGTGGAAGAACCGGTTACCATGAACTCGCGGCATATTTTATGCAGAACGAGCTTTCCTACCCTACCATGTGTGTGCTAACGCCAAAATATGAATTGATTACGCCATTGAAGGGTTATATTGCGGTCCCCCAGTTTGAGCCGGTGATCAGTTTTATCGGACAGGATTTCTGGATGTCGGAAAAGAAAAAGAATTTTGAAGAATATAAGGTCACTTATAAAAGTCCGCGCACCACACCGTGGCTTCCGCCGCAATAACACATAATAATAACGATAGTTAAATAATAAAAAGTTGTTCCTGAAGCAACTTTTTTTATTTTTATGCAATGAAGATCTTTTCTTTATTCCTTGGTGTACTGTTTATTTCCGGCTGTAAGACACCGCAAAAAACCGCAACCGATCAGGCAATAATTTTAGACAAACCGCTGCAATCAATCCATTCCCTTTTGTGGCAAATTTCCGGTAACGGACTTACAAAGCCATCTTATTTATATGGCACCATCCATATCATTGGAGAAGGAGATTATTTTTTGGGAAAGAATGTTTTGAAAAAACTTCACAAAAGCGAAGCGCTGGTTATGGAACTGGATCTTTCTAAAATTGATGTGAATGCATTAACACAGATCAGCGTTCTTGAAAAAGGTAAAACGGTAAAGGATTATATGAGCGATTCGGATTATGCATTATTGCGTGCATTTATGGAGGATTCGATCGGTATAAAAAAATTCACATTCGAAAATTTATACAGCAAGCTCAAGCCATTTTACCTGGAGCAGCTGATCTTCTTCCGGTATCTGGGACAGGAAAAAGAATCGTATGAAGATAATTTTAAAAAGATCGCGGAAGAAAAAAACATTCCGGAGGAAGGCTTGGAAACATTTGAAGAGCAGCTAAAATTTTTAGAAGATATTCCTTTAGAAAACCAGTTGAAAAGCTTAGTGAAGACGATCAAAAACTATACTATTGAAATACAGAAGCTGGATCAGTTAATCAGGGAATACAAGGCACAGGATCTTCCCGCTTTAACGAAATCATTTGAAGAAGATGAAGACCAGGTCTTAAAGCAGAAGCTCGTCGATAAGCGAAATAATTCCTGGGTACCGAAACTGAAAAAATTTATGCAGGAAAGATCTTGTTTTATTGCTGTGGGCGCCGGTCATCTCGGAGGTGAAAATGGCTTGATAGAGTTATTGAAAAAGCAAGGTTATGTTGTTGAACCCATTTCAATTGATAATTGACAATTAACAATAACCTTTTAACAATTTTGTATTTTTGAGTTTTATGCAAGATATGGAACTTCCTAAGATCCTTGATCATACTCAAATTGAAGAGAAATGGTACAGCCATTGGCTCGACAAAAAATATTTCCGCTCAGTGCCTGATGAACGCGAACCGTACACCATTGTTATTCCTCCGCCAAATGTAACCGGTGTATTACACATGGGTCACATGCTCAACAATACCATCCAGGATGTGCTGATCCGCAAAGCGAGAATGCAGGGCAAGAATGCATGCTGGGTTCCGGGAACCGATCATGCATCTATTGCAACGGAAGCGAAGGTGGTGAACATGCTTAAAGAAATGGGCATCTCCAAAAAAGATATTTCCCGCGAAGAATATATGAAGCATGCGTGGGAATGGAAAGAAAAATACGGCGGCATCATCCTGAAACAGTTGGAAAAGCTTGGCGCTTCATGCGACTGGGACAGAACGCGGTTCACGATGGAAGATGATCTGAGCGAAGCCGTTATTGATGTATTTATTGACTTGTTCAACAAGGGAAATATTTATCGCGGTGTACGAATGGTGAACTGGGATCCTAAGGGATTAACTGCTGTTTCCGATGAAGAGGTGATTCACAAGGAAGTAAATTCGAAGCTGTATTATGTGAAGTATTGTATAGTCGACAGTCCACAGTCGACAGTCCACAGTGAAGCCGTCGACAGTGGACTGTCGTCCGTGGACTATATAACAGTTGCTACTACCCGCCCCGAAACCATTCTTGGCGATACTGCTGTTTGTGTTCACCCGAATGATGAACGCTACAAACATTTAAAAGGAAAGTTTGCCGTAGTGCCGTTGATCAACCGTGTTGTTCCGATCATCTTTGATGATTACATTGATATAGAATTCGGAACAGGTGCACTAAAAGTGACGCCTGCTCATGACATCAACGATTACAATCTCGGCATAAAACACCACCTTGAAATTATTGATATTTTAAATGATGACGGCACGCTGAGTGAAAAAGCAGAATTATATGTTGGTGAAGACAGGTTTGCTGTTCGTAAAAAAATTGTAGTTGACCTCGAAGAAAAAGGTTACCTCGAAAAAACGGAAGAGATCAAAAATAAAGTAGGATATTCCGAGCGCACCGACGCAGTGATCGAACCGAAATTATCCATGCAATGGTTTGTGAAAATGGAACAGCTTGCAAAGCCTGCGTTGGAAAATGTGATGAACGATAATATCAAGCTCATCCCCGATAAATTTAAAAATACGTATAAGTACTGGATGGAAAATGTACGGGATTGGTGCATCTCCCGACAGTTGTGGTGGGGACATCGGATTCCTGCCTGGTATGATGGAAAAGGAAATTATGTTGTTGCAAAAACAGAAGGAGAAGCAATAAAAATTTATACTGAAAATTTCCGTGGACTGTGGACTGTGGACAGTAGACTTACCCAGGATGAAGATGTCCTCGACACCTGGTTTTCCTCCTGGTTGTGGCCTATTGCAGTGTTTGACGGGTTCAAATATCCAGACGGAAAAGACATCAATTATTATTATCCAACTAATGATTTGGTTACTGCTCCTGAAATTTTATTTTTCTGGGTGGCAAGAATGATCATTGCAGGATATGAATACCGGAAGGAAAAACCATTTTCAAATGTTTACTTAACGGGTATCGTTCGTGATAAGAAAGGAAAGAAGATGTCTAAACAGTTGGGCAATTCACCTGATCCATTGGATCTCATTAAAAAATATTCTGCAGATGGCATCAGGACGGGAATGTTGTTTTCTTCTCCTGCGGGAAATGATCTGTTGTTCGATGAAAAACTTTGTGAGCAGGGAAGAAATTTTACCAATAAAATATGGAATGCTTTGCGCCTTTTAAAAGGCTGGGAAATTGATGTAGAAAAAAAATCGAACAATGAACCTGCTTTTTTATGGTTTGAAAATAAGCTTGAACAACTCAAAGAAAATTTAGAAAAATCATATTCCGGTTATCGCATGTCTGAAACACTGATCGACCTGTATAAATTTATATGGGATGATTTTTGCTCGTGGTACCTGGAATATGTGAAGCCGCCATTCGGTGAAAAAATTGATTTGGTCTCTTATAATAAAACATTAGTGTATTTCGAAGAGCTGATGAAATTGCTTCATCCCTTTATGCCGTTTATTTCTGAAGAGATCTATCATCACCTAAAAGAAAGAAAAGAAGGAGATGACATTTGCATAGCTCCTTATCCGAAGATCAATTCATTTGATGTCAGGATCATTGCAGAAGGGGAAAAAATAAAGGAAGTGATCTCTGCGATTCGGGATGTAAGAAATAAAAATGGTCTTTCTCCAAAACAAACACTGAAAGTTTTTATACATACAAATGAGATCTCTGTTTATCAGAAATTCGCAAACCTGATTGAGAAGATGGCAAATATCTCTGCCATTAATTTCACTTCAACGGAAGTAGAGAATACATCTTCCGTACTGGTTCAGACGGATAAATTATTTATTGAAACAGGTATTGCATTGGATGCAGAAAGCGAAAAGAAAAAGATAGTGGAAGAAATGGATTATTATAAAGGCTTTATCAGCAGTGTTGAAAAGAAACTGAATAACGAGCGCTTCACACAAAATGCAAAACCCGAAATAATAGAAAATGAGCAGAAGAAACTGGCAGACGGGAAATCCAAGCTGAAATCGCTGGAAAATTCACTTGCAAAGCTATAAACTCAGGCTTTTCAACCCTTTCTCTTCTTTGTCAAGTCTCTTGATTTTCTTAACTTTGTACCGAAATAAAGATGAAATGAATATTTGTATTGTAACAGGCTCAGGTGGTTTAATAGGCAGTGAATCCGTAGAATTTTTTGCAGATAAATTCGATCTCATTGTAGGGATTGACAACGATCTCCGCTCCTATTTTTTTGGTGAAGAAGCTTCCACATCCTGGAACAAGCATCGCCTCGAAGAAAAATATCAAAATTACAAGCATTACAGTATCGACATTCGCGATAATGTTGCGTTGGAAAAAGTATTTAAGGAATACAATACGGATATAAAACTCATCATTCACACTGCCGCACAACCTTCGCATGATTGGGCAGCAAAAGAACCATTCACGGATTTTACAGTCAACGCAAACGGAACATTAAATATGCTGGAATATACGCGCCAGCACTGTCCTGCTGCAGTATTCATTTTTACATCTACCAACAAAGTTTACGGCGATAATCCAAATTATTTGCCACTGGTAGAATTGGAAACGCGATGGGAGATCGATTCTTCTCACTCTTATTACAAAGAAGGCATTGACGAATTTATGAGCCTCGATCATACAAAGCATTCTGTTTTCGGCGCTTCTAAAGTTGCTGCAGATATTATGTGCCAGGAATACGGTCGTTATTTCGGAATGAATATCGGTGTGTTCCGCGGCGGCTGCTTAACCGGACCGAATCACAGCGGCGCCATGCTGCACGGGTTTTTATCTTACCTGATGAAATGCGCTATCACCGGAACGCAATACAATATTTTCGGCTATAAAGGCAAGCAGGTGCGCGATAATATTCATAGCTACGATCTTGTGAATATGTTCTGGCATTTTTATAAAGATCCGAAACAAGGTGAAGCATACAATGCAGGAGGCTCACGCTTTTCCAATTGCTCAATGATGGAAGGCATTGTTTTATGTGAAGAAATATCCGGTAATAAAATGAATTATCAATATGTAGAATCCAACCGGATCGGCGATCATATCTGGTATATTTCGGACGTTTCTAAATTTAAAGAACATTATCCGGGCTGGAATTTCAAATACGATTTGCGTACAACGCTTGTTCAGATACACGACAGCATGCTTCAGCGCGTTTAATCACGAAGAATAAAACATTTTTTTTTGTATTACTCATTCTGAGTTTCTATTTTTACTCCACAACTAAAAATTATGAAATCAACTTTTCAAATTACAATTGCTGCGCTCGCCTTTTTTTGCACCGCGATATCTGTTTCCTGCAAAAAATCAAATGAAGCGCTCGCAGACAATAATCCGAATATCAACGACAGGCTAATCGACAGTGTGTCTGTTGCTCCTGCTTCCCCACACTCATCACGCACCATGGCTATTGATCTTGATGGAGATGCTTTAACAGATTTTTATATGGTCGCTGCGCAGGATTCTCCAAATGTATACCGCACTTCATTTATTGGCGTACAACGATACGTAAATTTTTTGACAGACGGACAAGGCTATGTTTCTCCTACAGGCGCAGGCGCATTGATCGATTCTGTTTCCGCACCTAATCCGCCAAAGCCACATATCTGGGCAGATGTGGCGCTATCTTCAATAGTTGGTCCCGGACTTAACCTTGGTGAAGCAAACGGAACGGATTTTTTCCTTGGTGCTTTTACTACGAAGAATGATGGAAAACATTACGGATGGTTGAAGTTGAATATTTCCGCAGATGGAAAATCTATTCGGTTAAAAGAGCTGGCTTGTTATAGCAAGGCAATGACAGCGATTAAGGCGGGAGAAAAATAATTATTTATAATCCGACATTCCAATTTTTTCCTCACAAAAATTATATTCGTATTCCTGGTTCGAACCAATGATCAGCAATCTCCCCGCTGAATAATTTTGAACGAGATCAAAATACCAGTCTATAGTTTTTGAATCAAAATTTGATGTAGGCTCATCCAGTAGCAAGGTTTGCGAATCCGTTAAAAACGAAAGCGATAATTTTAAGCGCTGCTTCATTCCTGAAGAAAAGTTTTTGATGTATTTTTTTCGATGCGCAGCAAGTCCGGAAACACTTAAAAATTCATCCTGCGATTGTACCAGCATTTTTTTAAATGAGGAATGAAATTGATATAATTCTTCAAGACTGAAATCTTCGATCAGTGAAATATATGGCGCTGCGAAGGAGATCTCTTTTGCAACCTGTTCTTCTTCTACCGTTCTTTTATGTAAAAGTGAATAATTTACTTTACCGGACGTGGGTACTAATCCCCCGGAAATAATTTTTAACAAAGTGGATTTACCGCTGCCGTTCGCTCCGGTGACCGCATATTTTTTACCGGTTTCAAATTGAAAATTTACTTGTTTGAAGATCCATTCAAAACCAAAACGCTTGCTGATATTTTCGAGTTGAATGGTCAATGTAGTAATTAGTAATTAGTATTGTTAGATTTTACAGCCCCTTCATTCAACATTCAACATTTATCATTCAACATTATCAATCTATTCCTTTAATAATGCCGCGTTCGGAAGTTTTTACAAACTGAAGTATATAATCTCTTAAAGCTGAGCCGGGAATTTCTTCTTCGATCTTTTGCAATGCCTGCGAAGTATTCAACCCGTTATTTCCAAAGATAGAACGGTAGACATCCTGTATCATATGTATTTCTTCCGTTGTGAAATTATTTCGTTTCAAACCAACAGAATTAATACCGGCATATTGCGCAGGATTTCTCATCACCAGGCAAAAAGGAGGCACATCTTTCCCTATCATACTTCCTCCAGAAATAAATGCGTGCTTGCCAATCTTTGTAAACTGGTGTGCGCCGCTCATTCCGCCGAAATATGCATAGTCCTCAATAGAAACATGTCCTGCTAAATTTGTGGCATTGGCTAAAATGCAATGCTCACCGATTACACAGTCGTGTGCCACATGCACATACGCCATGAGCATGGTATCACTTCCTACGCTTGTGTTGCCGGTAATTTTTGTTCCGCGGTTTACTGTAACACATTCCCTGATCACTACCCTATCGCCGATCTGCACCGTAGAATATTCTCCTTCAAATTTAAGGTCTTGCGGAATGGTGCCAATGACGGCTCCGGGAAATATTTTGCAATCCTTACCGATTCGTGTGCCCGGAAATATGGTTACATTCGGACCTATCCACGTATTATCGCCGATAGTCACATCTTCGTTTACCGTAGAAAAATGCTCTACCGTCACATTTTTTCCAAGCTGAGATTTCGGGTGTATAAAATTTGTCAAGGTTTGAAAATTTTAGCGGTTAAGTCCGCTTCGCAAACAATCTGATCACGAACATAAATAATTCCGTGCATAGAAGCAACACCTAATTTTATAGGATGATTGAGGCACATTTTAATGATCATAGTGTCTCCCGGTATGATCGGGTGGTGAAATTTTGCGTTTTCTATCCTTGAAAAATAAGTGAGGTATTCTTCCGGATGATCCATTTTATGTAAGGCTAATATCCCTCCTGTTTGTGCCATGGCTTCGATCTGCAGAACGCCCGGCATGATGGGTTTGGAAGGAAAATGTCCTTTGAAATAATCCTCATTAGCCGTCACATTTTTTAAACCGGTTACAGATGTTTCCGTGAGCTCCAGTATCTTATCCAAAAATAAGAACGGCTCCCGGTGCGGTAATATTTTTTTGATGTCGTTCAATTCATAAACAGGATGATTGAAATCTTCCGGTTTGGGAACTGATTTTAGTTTTCTAATTTCCGTCACTCTCTTCTTCAGTATTTTTGCAAATGCAATATTCGATGCATGTCCCGGCTTGGAAGCGAATATCTTTGCCTTCATTGGAATGCCCACTAATGCAAGGTCTCCCACAAGATCGAGCAATTTATGCCGCGCCATTTCATTCGGATAGCGCAGCTTGATATTATTCACTATACCTTTTTGAGGAATGGTATGAATATCCTGCTGAAAAATTTCTGCAATGGCTTCCGCACTTTTATGCGTGATCTGTTTTTCTGCAATAACAATAGCATTATTTAAATCTCCGCCCTTTATTAAACCGTGTTTATACAGCTGTTCCACTTCATGCAAGAAACAAAATGTACGCGAAGAAGACAACTCAGGTATAAAATCTTTTATCTCTTTTAATTCAGCATATTGCTTTCCGATCACATCCGAATTAAAATCTATTAAAGTAGTGAGAGAATATTTTTCATACGGTACCGCGAGGTATTCCGTATCCTTTTCTTCATCATAAAAACGTACAGTTTCGTCGAGATGAAAATACACACGTTTTTCTTTTTGCTCTACAATGCCTGCCTGCAGGATCAGTTGTACAAACGGATATGCGCTTCCGTCGAGGATCGGAATTTCCTGCGTATTCAATTCAATAAGCAGGTTGTCGATCTCGCAGCCTACAATGGCAGCCATCAAATGCTCAACAGTGGAAACTTTTACTTTATTTTTTTCTATGGTTGTGCCGCGGCGCACATCCACCACCAGTTCGCAATCTGCCGGAATTTCCGGGGAATCATGGATGTCTGTTCTCTTGTAAATAATTCCGGTATTCTCATTTGCGGGAATTAGGGTTACGGTACAAGCTTTGCCCGTGTGCAATCCTTTTCCTGAAATACTGATCGGCTTGGCTATGGTCTGTTGGAACGGCAAGAGGTATTGTTAGCTTAAATAATTAATACAACAAACAAAGATGAGAAAAATCAATGAATTTATGAAAGAAACGAAAAAAATCTAATAAATAATATTATTTATATTTTATATATTGAATAAAATAATTGAATAAGGAATTTTACATGATGACCAACAGGTTATTTATATTTCCATGAGAGTAACGAAAGAATTGAATCTTTTAAAGCTCCCTCCGGTATCTGATTGTCACACTCCTTACACAGATTGCGGTTCTTTAATCCTTTTATGATATCCTTTCGGTTTTCACAAAAATCCATTACACAGCCACGGGTCTGATCATGATAACCGATTTCGGTAAAGTAGGCGATTAATTGCCCAATTAAAATATATACTAATCCTTCTTCAAATAAATCGCCTGCCACTTTAACATATTCATAAAGATGATCAGCGGACAAAAACAAGAATCTCTCATCATTACCGCTTGGACCTGAAAAATAATTAGAGACAATTCCATCCTTTTCTTCAAAAGCCAATGCGTATTTTGTAATACATGCAATTAAATCAACGGCTAAATGCTGATGTTGTGATATATAAGATTCAGGGACCTTGTAAACTGCAAAATTTTCTTTCCTGCTTATAACTTCGGTCATATTTTTTAATGAAGGCATGTTAGGATGAGTAAAAAGAAAATAATTCTGAGCACTATTTAATTGATCAATTATCTTATTTAAATTGGAAAGTCCCATATCCAAATCAACTATTCCAATTCTGTAATGATATCCGGCAGATATTTTATTGGTGTCTTCACCAACTGATTTGTTTGCCTTGGGTTGGTTTGCTAAAACAGTTAACAGCTTATCCACCCCAACTTCCCATTTCGGAAAAAGATCAATCCAGTTAAGCGCATTTATTTCTTCATATGGAGATTCGCATTCATTCAATCGGAGGGGAATTAAATAAATTTCTGTAGGTGGAAACTCATCTAAAATATCAATTGCTTGTTTTATTTCTCTATTTCTAACACCACGTCCTATCCCTGATTCACTGGAGAATAAGGAAATAAAAAAATTTGCTTCCCTGATTGCTTTTCTGATTGCAGGTCTCCATTCCAGTCCTCCCGGCATACTATTTTTATCCATCCACACATCATAACCTCCGTTGCAATTAGACAAAGCAGAATATAATTTTTCAGCTTGATTGGTGTGATATTCCCACGAATAATTAATAAAAATCTTCTTCATTGTTTAAAATATATTAATACGAATATAATGATTAGCAGATAATATAGAGTTTAGCGTATTGCATCAAAATATTATTATTATATTTAATATAAAATCAGCACCATGGATGACAACGATGTAATTGCAGCAATGAAAGTTCTTATAGAGAACGTAAAGCAGAAAAAATATCAACTGACTGAAAATAATATCACCTTGGTTATTGATCATTTTGAAGTTTTCAAGCCTTTAATTAAATCACACCTGGAAAAAGATTCTAAAATACACGATGGGAAAGCTGTACTCGAAAAATTTAAGACAAAATTCGAAGAATTAGAATTATACAAAGAACCTTCATACATTTTTACAGCTCAACAATTAGCTGTCTTTACGTACAAAGATCCTGATGTTCCGGATTTTGACAAATTTGAAAATGCGCTGGAGATCATAATGCCTGTTTATAAAGATCAAAAAACAGTGAACAGTGAAACGGGAAAAGAAGAGCTTGCAGAAACACTCGGGATCATAGGTTCCTTATACAAAAGAAAATGGTACCGTCAGGCTCAATTATCCGATCTTGTATTTGCATATGAATATTATAAGGAAGGCGCAGATCTCTGTGAACAAAAAGATCTTTATTGCCTGAACAATGTTGCTTTTTTATTGGATGTCTTACATTCTTTAGACCATATTTCTTCCATTATTACAGATAACAATGCAGATGAAATACGCAATGATATTTGCAATAGATTAGAGAATAAAACAAATTCGGACTATTGGAGTTATGTCACGCTGGCTGAAAATCAATTGGCATTGGGCAGAACACCTGACGCTATCTTATCTTTTAAAAAGGCTCTTGAATTCGAACACAAGGAATGGGAAATAAAATCTTCTTTAGAGCAAATAACCGAATTGGTCCGTATCAGGAAGAATGTAATAGCCAAAGATTTCTTTGACAAGCTAAAAGAAATTAATATTTATTACAGTCCAGTAAATAAAATCGGACTGGCATTATCAGGCGGCGGCTTCAGGGCATCTTTTTATCACATCGGTGTCTTAGCAAAACTAGCTGAAATGGATGTGCTTAAGAAAGTGGAAATTATTTCAACTGTTTCCGGTGGGAGTATTATCGGCGGTTATTATTATCTCGCTTTAAAAGAAAAATATGACAAGAACGAAATAAGAGATTATAATAAAATAATAAGCCAAATATCGAAAGACTTTTATAAAAAGGTTCAAAAGAACCTAAGAATGCGCTTGTTTTCAAACCTATGGTTCAACATAAAACAATTTCTTCTTCCTTCCGTATTTAACCGGAGCTCGAGAATTGCAGATCTGTATGACAAGCATTTATACCAGCAGTTTACAAAGAAGAAGAATGCTGCTTTTCATGATATAAAGATCTTTCCCAAAGGAGAAACAGATTTTAATCCAAAGTATGACAACTGGAAGAAAGATGAAAAGGTGCCGGAATTAATTGTAAATGCAACCACACTCAATACAGGACATAACTGGACCTTCACTTCTACATACATGGGCGAACCGCCGTACAGGATCAACAGGCTCATTGATTCACTTTTCAGGTTAAAGCGTACTTATTACACTGACCTCAAGGATGGGAACGCAAATTTTCCATTCTCAAAAGCAATTGCGGCATCTGCCTGCGTACCCGGTGTATTTGAACCGATAGAAATCCCGGGAATGTATCCGGGCATAACTGTTTCTCTTGTTGATGGCGGCGTAAGTGATAACCAGGGTGTAAATACTTTGCTGGAAAGAGATTGCAGGATCATATTGATAAGTGATGCAAGCGGACAAATGGCAGAAACAGATTACGTGAACAACAGCCTTGTGAATACGTTAGACAGATCACAATCAGTGTTAGACGGAAATTTGAGGAACAACCGGCTTCTTGAAATAAAAGAATTTGAAAGACATAAAGTACTGGATGCAGCGATGCTGGTTCATCTTACGCAGGATATTGAAAACAAGGAGATCGGCATTAAGGACAATGACGCAAAAGAAGAATCTGATATCCTAACCGCATCTGTTGACGATCCACAAAAAACGTATTACGGCGTAAATAAAAAAATCCAGAAAGCGTTGGCGGAGATCAGAACAGATCTCGATAATTTTTCGCAATGGGAAGCAAATGCATTAATGCTGTCAGGTTACCTGGCTACGCAGCACCAGTTTTCATCCCACCCTAATTTAGAAACTTCATTTCCCAATTGTAATAATACAGAATGCGGCGATTGGAAATTCCTAAAATTAAAAGATCAGATTTGTGTGGATGTACCGGGTGAAGAAATATTAAACCATTTGCAGGTGGGAAAAGAAAAATTCTTTCGCATACTCAAATACAATCGTATTATTAAGTACACTAGTACGATTGGTATAGTCATATTATTATTAGTCCTCTTTTTTTTATTTTTTATAAATTATTATATTGAAATAACAAAATGCACTGTTATTGACGGGCTATTGATATTCCTGCCTTTTTTCTCAATTCCTATAATATCTAAAGTTATATGGAATATTATGCGAAGAAAACAACTTCCTGAGGGAACTACGGTATGGAAAGAATTATGGGGCGATATTAAAAAGCAGTCTGTATTAAATTATGTAATGTATACGATGGGAATTGTTTTATGGATCCCGGCGTGGCTGCATTTGTTGATAGTTACGCCGCTGTTGAATAGGATTGGGAAGATGAAAGAGAAGTAAAACAGTAATTATTCAAAATATTATCGTTTGGATTGCGGTTTTATTATTGTAAGTATGGCAGAATTTTGCTTTGCCTTCTGCTCTTTTGTACAACCACCCTTTTCCGGAGGTAAATCGCAATTGCATTTAACAATAGGATCGCTTTCTCCCCAACCTCTAGATATAAGTCTTGAAGCTGACACACCGTGTTGCATAAACCACATCAATACACTTGCAGCTTTGTCTTGGCTTAGTATGAGACTGTATTTACTAGAACTTGAACAATCACTTCTACCCGATATATCCAATTTATCATTCTCATTATATTTTAAATATAGAAGCACCTTTTCTAACTTATTTTCGTCTTCAGGTCTTATGACGGTCTTATCATACATAAAATAGACTGTATCTATATTAAATGTAGTCGTAATATTTGAAGGGTCCTGGTTATTTAAATTATTATCCGCCATTTGTAAATTAAAATGAAATGCCCAGTCTCCTTGATTAGGATTTCTTTTTACAACTTTTGCCTTTATTCTTAGAATCCCCAAAACTATATCCTTATTTATTTGTTGAGCCATTGTCTCCTGGTCATCATAGAAATATTGTAATTCATTTCCTGAAACAGGCGTACTAAATTTATCTTGTGTGTTAGTGACTTTTAAGCCCATTGCTTCGATCTGGTTTGTTAGTTTTTGAGAATTATCTATTCCAAAGACCACTAGCGGAACTGCAGACATATTAAAAACCGGCTTCTCTGTAACTCTGCCATTAGTATTAATAATGAGCTTGTAATATCTTTTTGCATAAACCATTGCCTCGCAATAATCAGTAAATTTTGTAACCACATCGTATTGCGGTTTAATTATTACATTCTCATTTACATCTTTATACCCTAATAATCCGTTTGACGATTTGAAGGATATTATGTCTTTACAATTTATTTCTCCTTCTTTTAAATATAATAAAATGCTGTCGCTGTGCAGTCGAGAAAAAACTTTTGCATTTTGTCCTGTAACACCAACGCTAGTAGCTAACTCCGTGATACTGGAAGAAAAAATCTGTTGGTTGAAAAAACTAGATGCTTGTAATGCTAAATTTTTAGCTGGTGTAATTTGACGATTCGTAAAATAAGTAACTGATGAGGCTTTTACATCAGAATTGTAAGTGACGGAAACATTATAATCAGAATTTAAGCTTCTTATGAATTCCTTTACTTTGCTTTGGAGGTTTTGTGGATTATAATAAATATGTACTATCTGTTGTTGGGTATTAGTTTTGCATTGTCCTAAAAATAAACATTTCAAACTATCTTCCGTAATAACCGGAGCATTGTCCAATGATCTATCCCCGTTGATCTCTATTTCATATTCATACCCGGATATATTTTTTTCTGTCTGATCATCGATAGACCTTAAAGGAAATCCTGCTTTGAGTAATTTACTGGTAATTTCATATTTGTCTTGCTGTGAAAGGTGAGACCCGAAAACAATATAATTAGCAAAGGCTGTTCTTAAATTATCATTATACAGGTAGGAATGATATCCCCATTTTAATAGCTGGCGCTTCATCTTAATTGTATCGTCTCTATATCCCGGGTGATAATTTACATACAGGTCTCTGCAGCTTCTGCCCAATAGTTCCAGATGATAATTATATCCAAATTTAAATAGCAATGTCGTTTTAATTGTGCCGCTATTAAACATTAAGGATATCCGTAAGCTGTCGGATTGTGATTTTAAAAATGATTTTGGAATTGGAATTCTGAGCGTATCTATAACCTTTATACTATCTGTTGAACCTCGCTTATTATCGAAAAAATGAATGGTATCAGGACCTAATTTTCTTATAATAATACTATCGCCGGCTTCTATACCCAAAGAAGCACTTGAATTTCCCATTGCTTCTTTCAGACATAAATTAGAAATAAAATAAATAGCAGATGAATCGGGTAAAACGGTATTTTGAGTAACCAGGTGGAAAATTTTATTTGCAGGGGAATTTACAATCAGATTCTTTTTAAAATACAGAAACGCTGTGAAGGAAACCAAAGTCACTAATAAAAAGCTCGTTATCCAAAATGAACGGGAAAATTTATTTAATTTTTCTTCCTTATCATTTTTTAAGTATTCCCGGATACTTACATTCTTATTATTGATCTGCACAGGGGTATTCCACCTGTCATCCTCTTTCTCATTTTTCTCAATATATATGCGGAATGGAATGTCTGGAAATTTACCTTGTTCATACAATACAAGAAAATTTTTTGCATAGTTTTTTATTTTTTCATCATTTTCATATTTATCAGGGTTGTTACCATATAAGATAAAACTGTTGATGTATTTATTCACTAATTTTTCCTCAAAACTTGAAGCCGATTCATCCAGCTTGATTTCATCCAGCATTCCTAACAGAACCGTTCTTGCTTTTATTTCATTATCTACACTTAAATTCTTCAACAGCATTAACCGGGCTTCAGAAGAAAATTTTCCTTCTGCCATCCACTTTATCCTGCTGAATTTTAATAGCGTTTCATAATTGATCTTATTTGTGTCTTTTAAAACAGTCTTGCCTATTTCAAGCGTTACATTCCAGTTAATCTTCGGATACACAGCCAACGCACAGAGCCATTGAAACAGATCTTCATCGTCATCGAGATATTTAATGAGTTCGTCACGCGAATTAAATTCCACATATTTAGAATCATAAGTGGCATATTTATTTTGCGAAAAAATATCAGGAATAACAGTCTCTTCATTTAACAGCTTAACAATATCCAATAAGCCGGTAATATCTGCAGGTATAAGCTTAAACAACGAAGAAAGTATACGTTCATTACTTCCCCAATCGTTAAAAGGTATAGTGGAAATTAATATCCTGTTCTGCCAGAATGAAAAGTTATCAAAAAGATTTTTTTTCACTTCCGGCTTGTTATACTCTAACAGGCTTCTCCCATCCGTAATAAAAATTAAATTCGCATTATAGTGTATATCTTTTAGTTGATGAACAGAAAGACCTGTATCGTTTTCCCGCTGGTAAAACTTATCAGGGACCTGGTAATAATAATAGAAATCAAGCCGGATCGAATTTTTTAAAAAGAAACGAAGCAGGTAACTAAATAAATAAAACTGCTGGCTATTGGCATAAGAGTGATCAACCAGGAACAGGTATTCTTTATGAACTTTTTTCTTTTTAAAGAAGGGACTTATAAACTCATTATTTTTTATAGTCCGTAGAATTGTCCTCTTTATATCCAAAGTTTTTAATTCACTGTCAGTCGTCTTTTTTAATTCTTCTGAAAGAATCTGCAATGATTTTAACGGGGTAATGTTTTCTTCTTTATTCCTGAAAGGTATTTGAAATGGAGGTTGATCTCCATTTGTTTTATTTTCTATCGCTTTTTCGTTTTGATTTTTTTGAATCGCTTTTCTTTTTTTATACCATATATAGATCAATGCTATCAAACAGGAGATTATCAAAAACAAAAATGCCCAGAGCCATTTTTGATTGGCAACATAATTATATGCAGGCGGAATAGGTTCGGGAGTTGAAATAAGCTCCATTTCATCATCTAAAACAACCTGATCATATGTAGAACTAAAATAATCATACGGAAATCGTGATAGAAATGAATCGGTTTCATTTTTATAGCGGAAGTTAACCGCATACGCTCCGGAGTTCTTATAAGCATGCTGAAAAACAGGCTTATTCGATACGTTTGAATTTGTTGAACTATCATCAACTGTCCATTCATAAGGCAGGTTTAAACTGCTGTCAATATTTATAGTGTAAGTATTTGTATCACCCGCATATAAATCTTCATTTTTTGCGTGGATATTAAGATCTACAGCCGGAGCCACAAATATTGAAGAATAGATAAGGGTAGAATCGAAATGACATTTTTGCGAATGTACATTTATAATCAGCGTATCTCTGCCGTACCTGATTAAGCGATGGGAATAATTGATATCTTTTACTTTAGATTGATCGCTGCTAAGAGAATAAGTCACTTCATATTGTAAGGTATCTTTAACCTTGCTGAAAATATCTGAAGCTGATAAAACCATTTCATCGCCCATATGAACATACAAAGGCTCAGGTCTAAAA